>CAZIZD010000359.1:0-4775 GCA_964543615.1 uncultured Alcaligenaceae bacterium
GAGGATGAGCGCGAGCCGCGTATCGAAGAGGTTGAGCTTGTAGACGATCGTCGCCAGCGGGATGAACAGGATCGACGGCGGCACGATGTACGCGAGAAAGATGCTCATCCCGATGTAGCGCGAGCCCTTGATGCGCAGGCGCTCGATCGCGTAGGCCGCGAGCACGCTGCACAGGAGCGAGACGAACGTCGCGACCACCGCGACCAGCATCGTGTTGAAGAGCCAGTCCGGGTACGCCGTGTCGAACAGCAGCTTCTTCACGTGCGCGAGCGTGGGGTTGCGCACCCAGAACGGGTTCCCCTCGCGAGTGATCAATTCTTCGTTCGGCTTGAACGTGGTGATCCCCATCCAGTAGAACGGGAACAGCAGCACGAACAGAAAGCCCGCGAGCGGCAGGTACACCGTCATGACGCGCCGCGTGCGCGACTCGAGGTAGTCCATGCCCTGGCTGTCGGCGGAGGCTGGGGCGGCGGGCGGTTGGGCGGTATTGCTCACTTGTCAGTCCCGAAGGGCCGCCCCGAGGGACTGACTGCGCCCCCTCGGCGGGCAGCGAGTGGGGCCTCTTCGCGAGCGTGGGGGCTCACTTGTCAGTCCCGAAGGGCCGCCCCGAGGGACTGACTGCGCCCCCTCGGGGGGCAGCGAGCGGGGCCTCTTCGCGAGCGTGGGGGCTCATTTATCGCTGCCTCCCTGTTGCCACGCGCGGCGTTGCAGGCCGAAATAACTGAACAGGATCGCCGCCAGCAGGAACGGCACCATCGCGGTCGCGATCGCCGCGCCCTCGCCCAGGCTGCCGCCCGAGATCGCGCGCTGGAACGAAAGGGTTGCCATGAGGTGGGTCGCGTTCAGCGGCCCGCCACGCGTGAGCACGTAGATGAGCTGGAAGTCGGTGAACGTGAACAGCACCGAGAACGTCATCACTACCGCGATGATCGGCGTCAGGAGCGGCAGCGTCACGTGGCGGAACTGCTGCCAGTCCGACGCGCCGTCGAGGCTCGCGGCCTCGTAGTACGAAGGCGAGATCGTCTGCAGGCCGGCGAGGAGCGTGATCGCCACGAACGGCACGCCGCGCCAGATGTTGGCGACAATGGTGGAGAACCGCGCGTTCCACGGGTCGCCCAGGAAGTCGATGTAGGTGTCGATGATGCCGAGCTTCAGCAGTACCCAGCTGATCACCGAGAACTGCGAGTCGTAAATCCACCAGAACGCCAGCGCCGAAAGCGCGGTGGGGACGATGAACGGCAGCAGCACGATGGCGCGGATGAACGCCTTGAACGGAAGGTGCTTGTTGAGCAGCAGCGCGAGCCACAGGCCCAGCACGAACTTCACGATGCTCGCGATGACCGTATAGAAGATCGTGTTGAACAGCGCGAGCCGGGTGACCGCGTCGCCCCACAAGTACTGGAAGTTCTCGAGGCCGACGAACACGCCGCTGCGCCCGATCTTGGCGTCGGTGAAGCCGAGCCATGTGCCGAGCCCGAGCGGATATGTCAGGAAGACGAGCAGCAGCGCCGCCGCGGGCAGCAGGAACACGAACCCGAGGAGGTGGCGGTTGTCGAGTGCGCGGGAGAGCGCGGTGGATTGGGTTGCCATGCGGGTGCGCCCCTCACCCTGCCCTCTCCCCGCGCGCGGGGAGAGGGTGGGTCAGTGGCATGTCGTCACGTCGCGGGATCGTCCTCCCTCTCCCGCGTGCGGGAGAGGATCGGGGTGAGGGTCGTCAGACCTTGTAATAGCGCTCGGCCCGCGCCTGCGCGCGCGCCGCCGCTTCCTTCGGCGTCTTCGAGCCCGAGGCCGCTTCCGCGACCATGTTCGGGATGATGAAGTCCGCGATGGCCGCCGCCGACGCGTAGCCCATCGTGCCGGCGTAGCCGCCCGCCGTCCCGTTCTTGAAGCAGTCGCGATACGGCGTCTTCTTCGGGTCCTCGGTCCAGAACGCGCTCTTCTCGTACGCGGCGAGCGGATGGCACACGTAACCGATGGAGGCCTCCTGCCACGGCACGTACTGCTCCTTCTCCATCATGAAGCGCAGGTACTCCTTGGCGGCGTTCGGATACTTCGTGTACTTGAAGATCATCATCGGGAACACGAGGTTCAGCTCGCGCGACTTGCCGTCGAGGCCGACCGGGAAGTACGCGTGCTGGATGTCCTTCGCCATCTCCTGCATCTTCGGGTCCTGCGACGTCTTGGCCGCGTAGTACACCGAGATGCCGTTGGCGGTGAGGAACAGCTGTCCGTCGAGGAACGCCTTGTTGTTGTTGGGGTCGAGCCACGACAGCGTGCCCGGGATGAACGTCTCGTAGAGCTGCTTCGCGTACTCGAGCGCCGCGATGGTCTCGGGGCTGTTGATGACGACGTTGTTCTTGGCGTCGACCAGCTTGCCGCCGTGCGCCCAGACGAGCCAGTGCGTCCAGCTCGAGTCGCCCGTCGCGTTGCCGAGCGCGAAGCCCGACGGCGTGCCCTTGGCCTTGAGCGCCTGGCAGAGCTTGAGGAAGCCCGCCATGTCGCGCGGCACGCTGTCGAAGCCCGCCGCCTTGACGGCGCTCTCGCGATACACGATCGCGTTGCCCGCGGCGCCCATCATGATCGCGACCCACTTGTTGCCGTGCATCGCATAGTCCTTGGCGAGCGGGTACCAGCCGCCGTACTTGTTGCCGAGGTAGTTCGCGAGGTCGGACACGTCGACCAGCTTCTCGGGATACTGGTGCGCGTCCTCCATCGTGCTGATGATGATGTCCGGGCCGCTGCCGACGTTGGCCGCGACCGCGGCCTTGGGACGGACGTCCTCCCAACCCTCGGAGTCGACGCGCACTTCGATGCCCGTCATCTGCGAGAACTTCTTGGTGTTGGCAAGCCACACCTCCTCGTCGCCCTGCACGAAGCGCTTCCAGCGCAGCACGCGAAGCTTCGCGCCCTTCTCCGGCGTGACCTTCCAGGTCTGGGCCGCGGCGTCCGGTGTCCACAGGGCGCTGCCCCCGAGGGCTGCGCCCGCGGCGACGCCCGCGCCGGCCTTCAGGAAATCGCGACGACTGTTGTCACTCATGTTGTTTCCTCCTCGTGGGTGAAATCACGCGGCGATGCGAACGCCGCTTTGTGCATCGAAGACGTGTGCGCGCGGTACGTCGGGGACGAGCGAGATGCGCTCGCCCGCGCGGGCTGCGACGCGATCGCGCACCATCGCCGTCACTTCCTGCCCGTTGAACCTGCAATAGAGCTGGGTGTCGGCGCCGGTCGGCTCGACCACCACGATGTCGACCGGCAGGCCGCCGCCCTCGCCGACCGCGCAATGCTCGGGCCGGATGCCGTAGAGCACGGCCTGCCCGTCCTTCGCCTGCGCGCCCGCTGGAAGCGGCAGCGCCGCGCCGCCGGCAAATGCAACCTGCGGCGCTCCGCCATTCGCGCGCACCGTGCCCGGGATCATGTTCATCGCGGGCGAGCCGATGAAGCCCGCCACGAAGGTGTTCACGGGCTTGTCGTAGAGCGCGAGCGGGTCGCCCTGCTGCTCCACGACGCCATCGCGCATCACTACGATGCGATCGGCCATGGTCATGGCCTCGATCTGGTCGTGCGTCACGTAGATGGAGGTGGTCTTCAAGCGCTGATGCAGCTCCTTGATCTCGGTGCGCATCTGCACACGCAGCTTGGCGTCGAGGTTACTGAGCGGCTCGTCGAACAGGAAGACCTGCGGATCGCGCACGATCGCGCGGCCCATCGCCACACGCTGCCGCTGCCCGCCCGAGAGCTGGCGCGGGTAGCGGTCGAGGTAGGGGGCGAGCCCCAGGATGTCCGCGGCCTTGCCCACGTGCGCCTCGATCTCCTGCTTCGGCCGCTTGGCGAGCGCGAGCGCGAACGACATGTTCTGCCGCACGGTCATGTGCGGATAGAGCGCGTAGTTCTGGAACACCATCGCGATGTCGCGCTCCTTGGGCGGCACGCGATTGACCACCCGGCCGCCGATGGCGATCTCGCCGTGCGTGATCTCCTCGAGCCCCGCGATCATGCGCAGCAGCGTCGACTTGCCGCAGCCGGACGGTCCCACCAGCACGCAGAACTCGCCGTCGTCGATCGCGATGTCGACGCCGCGGATCACGTGCGTGGTGCCGAAGTACTTCTGAACGCCGGTGATGGTCACCGCCGCCATGCTTCCTCCTGTTCCGCCGTCCCCGGCCGCTTCCTCGTGAAAGCGATCTTGTTCAGGGCTTGCGCGTACCGCGTGTGACCACGTATTCCGGCCGCCCCGTGGCGAGCCAGGTGATGATGTTCTGCGCCGCCTTGCGCCGCAATTCCTTCTCCGCTTCCACCGAGTAGAACGCGGCATGCGGCGTGAGGATCACGCGCGGATCGTTGATGAGCGGCGAATCGCGCGGCACCGGCTCCTCCGGCAGCACGTCGAGCCCGGCGCCGCGAACGTGGCCCGATTCGACGGCGCGCACGAGGTCCGGGATGTTCACGATGGCGCCGCGCGCGGTGTTGACGAAGGTGGTGCCCGGCTTCATCGCCCCGAAGAAGCGGGCATCGAGCATTCCCCGGGTCTCGGCGGTGAGCGGCGTGTGCACGCTGACCACGTCGGACTGCGCGGCGAGATCGGCGAGCGAATGCACGCGCTCGACGTACGCCGGGAAGTCGCCGTCGATGAGATAGGGGTCGTAGGCGATCACGCGCTTGAACACGTTGCGCGAGATGTGCGCCATGCGCTTGCCGATGCGCCCGAGGCCCACGATGCCGAGCGTCATCAGCGACGGACGCGACAGCGTGCCGGACGACATGAAGTACCAGGTGCC
>CAZIZD010000360.1:0-4026 GCA_964543615.1 uncultured Alcaligenaceae bacterium
CGAACTGGCCGGCGTCGAAGTGCGGCCGGCGGTAGCACTTGTCGTGGATGCGCTGGCTGTAGAACATCTTCGGACGCCCCTGGGCGTCGACGTCGGGGAAGCGCTCGAACGTGAGCATGTAGGTCAGCACGCCGGTCATCACCTCGGGAATAGGCGGACACCCAGGCACGCGGATGATCGGCTTGTTGGTGATCACCTTGTGGATGGGCGTGGCCTGCGTCGGATTGGGCTTCGCGGCCTGCACGCAGCCCCACGAGGCGCACGAGCCCCACGAGATGATCGCCTTGGCATCCTTCGCCACGTGGCGCAGCTTCTCCACGAAGGGGCGTCCGCCCGGAATGCAGTAGACGCCGTCGTCGGCGAGCGGCGGATTGCCTTCGCACGCGAGGATGTAGTTGCCCTTGTGCTTCTTGATCGTCTCCTCGAGCACTTCCTCGGCCTGGTGTCCCGCGGCCGCCATGAGCGTGTCGTCGTAGTCGAGCGAGATCATCGACAGCACGACGTCCTTCGCGAGCGGATGAGACGAGCGGATGAACGCCTCGGTGCAGCACGTGCACTCGAGCCCGTGGAGCCAGACCACCGGCACGCGTTGCTTGGTCTCGAGCGCCTTCGCGATCTGCTGCGCGCCGGCATCGCCGAGCCCCAGCGAGGCCGCGGTGAGGCTGCAGAACTTGAGGAAGCTGCGCCGCGTGATTCCTTGCCGGCGCATGAGCTCGTAGTAGGTCTCGTGCACGATGGTCCTCTCCCGGTGGACTGCGACCGCGCCATTGCCGGCCGCAATGTTCGCATTAGGAACCTCGCGATTGCCCGGGAAGTTGACGCGCGTCAAGATCGCGTCGCTGTCGTGGCATTAGGGTGAGTCCGAGCAACACTTCTCGAACCGAAGCGGGAGGCAACGGTGTCCAACACGGCCCCCTCTCCTGCCACCTCGGCTGTCGAGGCCGCAATCGCCCGCGTCCTGGGTGCCGAGTCCGCGGCACGCGGGGTCATCGCGCAGGCAGAGCGCGACGCAGTGACGAGCGTCGAGGCTGCGCGGGTCAAGGCCCAGGAAATTGCCGCGCGCGCAGAGGCCCGCATCCGCAAGGCCGGCGACGCCTACGAGCGTGAGACGGCAGGGCGCCTCGCCGCCATCGCCGAGAGCGCGCGAGTCGCGGACGATCCGCTCGCAGTCGACGAAGTGCGTCTTGCCGCTGCGGTCGCGGCGCTCGCCGCACGGCTTACCGGGGAAAAGGCGTGACCGCTCGGGCCGGCGGCGACGTGGACTATGCGTGCGCACGCGTCGCGGCGCGCGAAGGCGCCCGCGCCGATGCGGCGGCCTGGAGCCGGATCGAGACCGCGCGCGAGCTCTCCGTGATGCTCGACATCGCGCGCGTCTCGCAACTGCGCAGCTGGACGGCTGGCATCGCCGCCGAGCAGGAGCCGCACGCGATCGAGCGCACGCTGCGCACCCATTGGGTCGCGGCGGGAGAGGAAGTCGTGCGGTGGATGCCCGAGCGCTGGCAGCCGGCGGTCCGATGGGCCGTCACGCTCGAAGACCTTCCGACTGCCGATGCGCTGCGCAGGCGCGCGCCGTTGCCCCCGTGTCTTAGCGATGACGACGCATATCGGACGCGACTCGAGCGCGCTCTGGCGGCGATGCCCGTGCGCGCGCAGAGCCCGGGCCTGATGCGCGCGTGGCGCGACGAGTTCGCGCGGCGCTTGCCGGCGTCGCACGCATGCGAGGCGCCGCGGCTGCCGGAATGGCTGCGCATCCTCGCGGCGCACGAGACCGCGATGCGAAGCGCACCACCCGGCGATGCCGCGCTGCTCCTCCAGTCGCTGCGTGCACGGCTGCGATCGTTGCGGCGGCGCGCCACGCTCGAGCCCACGTCCGTATTCGTTTTCGTCACGCTATGCGCGCTCGACCTTGCGCGCTTTCGCGGCGAGATCATGCGGCGCAGGCTCCTTCCTCACGTGGCGGCGGCATGATCCGCCCGCGCCCCGCCCGCTGGTTCGAGATCCTTGCCGCACGCGACGACGCAACGCTCGTGCTCGGTGCGCTGGGTGCAACGGGGGCAGTCGAGCTCGAGGCGCGCCCGGCCGCACACCTCCCCGACGAGTTCGCGGAACTGGAGCCGCTGGTCGCGCAATTCATCGAACTCGCCTCGCGCTATCGCGCGTACTGGCCGCATTCGCGGGAGCGCTGCTCGCCGTTCCCGGAGCGTCCCGCCGAGGCGCTCAGGCGCTGCCTGTCGGCGATCCGGGCATGGGCCGAGGCGGCGGAGCCGCTGATCGCGCGCCTCCAGCGCCTCGACAGCGAGCGGCGCGAGCTCGATCTATGGTCCGAGGTGCTACGCGCGATGCAGGAAGCGTCGATCGACTTCTCGTCGCTGCGCAGCAACGGGCCGGTGCTGCACAAGGGACTCTTCGCGTTTCCGCCTGGCGCGAACGTGCAGCTGCCGCGCGATGCCCTCGCGCGCTGCATCGACACGTCCGCAGGTCACTGCATCCTCGTCGTGGGCACCGTACAGGACCTTGCGGCGATCGCCCAGCAATGCGCCGCGGAGAAGGGCACCGCATACGGCGTGCCCCCGTGGTTCGACGGCGACGCCGCGCATGTGATGGCAGCCAGCGCGCGCAGGCGCGAGGATAACGAACGCGAGCGCGCCGGCGTTGCCGCCCAGCTCGAAGCGATCCACGCGCGTCACGACCTTCTCACCGCGCTCGGCGACGCGCATCGCCTGCAATGGGTGATGCGTCACGTGCGTGCGCTGGAGTCGGACGAGCTCTTTTGCTGGATCACCGGATGGACCAGCGATTTTCGCGACGCTTCGCTGAGCGCGGCGGTCGGTGCCTCCGGCGCCCGTGCGCTGGTGCACTTCCCCACGCCCCCCAAGGAGATGCGCCCACCGCTGCTCCTGTTCAATCCGTGGTGGGCGCGGCCGTTCGAGATATTCTCGCGCGCGATCGGCATGCCCTCGCGCAACGAAGCCGATCCCAGCGCGCTGCTCGCCCTGGCCGTGCCGCTCATGTTCGGGTACATGTTCGGCGACGTGGGTCAGGGCGTGGTGCTGGCCATCGGCGGTGCATTCCTGGCGAAGCGGTATCCCATCGCGCGGCTCTTCGTGGCGGGCGGCCTTTCAGCGATCGCCTTCGGCATTCTCTTCGGCAGCGTGTTCAGTATGCACGGCGTGATCGCGCCGCGCTGGATCGATCCGCTCGCGGATCCGCTCACGATCCTGGTGGTCCCGCTCTACGGCGGCGCCGCGCTCATGACGCTCGGCCTTGCACTGTCCGCGTTCGAGTATCAGTGGCGGGGCGAGTTCGCGCACTGGCTCCTGACCGATGCCGGCCTCGTCGTGGCCTACGGGGGCCTCATGGCGAGCTTCATCGACAGCGGAGCGCTCATCGTGGCCGCCGTAGGCGCCGCGTGGTTCTGCTGCGGTCACGGCTTCGAGTCGCGCAGCTTGGCGGCCGGGCTCGCGAGCGCGGGTGAGTTGGTCGAGCGGCTGCTGCAGATCGGCATCAACACGCTCTCGTTCTCGCGCGTTGGCGCGTTCGCGCTGGCGCACGCGGGCCTGTCTGCCGCGATCGTCGCCCTCGTACACGCGGCAGGACATCCCGCCGTCGCGGTGCTCGTGCTGATCGTGGGCAACGTCGTCGTGATCGTGCTCGAGACGCTCGTCGTGTCGATCCAGACGACGCGCCTTGTCCTCTTCGAGTTCTTCACGCGCTTCCTCGCTGGGGAAGGACGCGCATTCCATCCGCTGCCGACGCCGTCGGCACTCGCGCAGGAGGTCGCTTAAGTGAACCATGGACAACGTTTCGCCGCGGCGCTCGTCGCCATCGCCGTGCTCATCGCGACGGTTGCGCTCGCGTTGCTCGTCGCCGGACCCGCGGCTGCTGCGGGACCTTCCAATCTCTCCTCCGACGCATGGAGCCTCGGGATGCTCGGCGCGGCGCTTGCAACGGCGGCCTCGTCGATCGGCGCCGGCATCGCGGTCGCCCGCGTGGGCTCGGCCGCCATCGGCGCGCTCGCCGAGAAGC
>CAZIZD010000360.1:4036-4769 GCA_964543615.1 uncultured Alcaligenaceae bacterium
ATCTGTGGACTCCGCGTGGTACGCTCGCCGGCGTGTTCGGGCGCCTGCTGATCCTGGTGGGTCTCGCGGAAGGGATCGCGATCTACGGCCTCATCGTTTCGATCCTGATCCTCAACCGGCTGACATGACCCACGTCGTCTTCCTGGGCAGCGAATCGAGCGCGGCAGCCTTCCGGCTTGCCGGGCTCGATGCGCGGGTCGCGATCGAAGGCGGGGAGGGCGCGGGGCTCGCACAGGCCCGTGACGATGCCGATCTCGTGATCGTCGAAGCCTCGGTGGCCGCGCGCGTTCCCGCAAGCCAGTGGCGAGCTGCGGTCATCGATGCCCCGCCGCTCGTGACGGCGATTCCCGACCTTGCGGGCACCGCTTGCATTCCCGATCTCGCAGGACGGCTTCGCCGCCAGCTCGGGCTTGCCGAAGGTCCATGACCGAGACTCCCCTCACGTCCGTCGAAGCCAATGCGCGTGCGCTCGCCGCACTGGTGGAAGAGCACCGCGCGGGCACGTGCGAGGCCATCGCCGGAGAGGCCCGCGCACAGGCCGCATCGCTCCTTGGCGCCGCACGCGCGAACGCTCGCGCGATGGCGAGGCGCACTTTCGACGAGGCACGCGAGCGGCGCGAACTGCGCGTGGCGTCAGCCAGCGCCGAGGTGGCGACGCGCATCCGCGTCGCAGAACAGCACCGCCTGCGCGCGCTGCTCGAACAGGGCATGCGCATGCTGCCCGCGGCTCTCG
>CAZIZD010000361.1:0-4760 GCA_964543615.1 uncultured Alcaligenaceae bacterium
CGGCGATCATCATGCTGTCGTGCATCTATTGGGGCGCGCTGTTCGGGGGCGCGATCACGTCGATCCTGTTCAACATCCCCGGCGAGCCATGGTCCGTCGCGACGACCTTCGATGGTTACCCCATGGCACAGCAGGGACGCGCGGGTGAGGCGCTCACCGCCGCGTTCACGTCCTCGTTCGTCGGCGCGCTGTTCGCGATCCTGCTCATCACGTTCCTGGCACCGCTGGTGGCCAAGTTCGCGCTCAAATTCGGCCCGCCCGAATACTTCGCGATCCAGCTCCTGACCTTCTGCAGCTTCGTGGGCATGGGCCGCGAGCCGCCGGTGAAGACCATCGTGGCGATGATGCTGGGCTTCGCGCTCGCGGCCGTGGGCATCGACACGGTCACGGGCACGCTGCGCATGACCTTCGGCCAGCCGGCGCTCCTGCAGGGCTTCGACTTCCTCGTCGCGGTGATCGGCCTCTTCGGGCTGGGGGAGATCCTGCTCACGATGGAGGAAGGCCTCTCGTTCAAGGGCAAGAGCGCCAAGATCGACCCCGCGATCGTGTGGAAGACGTGGAAGACGCTGCCGCGGTACTGGGCGACTTCGTTGCGCTCATGCCTCGTCGGCTGCTGGATGGGCATCACGCCCGGCGGCGCGACGCCCGCCTCGTTCATGAGCTACGGCATGGCGCGCCGCTTTTCGAAGAACAAGGACAAGTTCGGCGACGGCGAGATCGAGGGCGTGGTCGCGCCCGAGACCGCCGCGCACGCCGCCGGAACGAGCGCGCTGCTGCCGATGCTCACGCTCGGCATTCCCGGCTCGCCGACGGCGGCCGTGCTGCTGGGCGGCCTCCTCATCTGGGGCCTGCAGCCGGGTCCGCTGCTGTTCGTCGAGAAGAAGGACTTCGTGTGGGGGCTCATAGCCTCGATGTACCTCGGCAACATCGTGGGGCTCATCGTGGTCCTGACCACCGTCCCGTGGTGGGCTGCGATCCTGCGCATCCCGTTCTCGATCATCGCGCCGGTGATCGTCGTGATCTGCGCCATCGGCGCATACACGGTCCACAACAACATGTTCGACGTGTGGATGATGCTGCTGTTCGGTGTGGTCGGCTACGTCTTCAAGAAGTTGAAGTACCCGCTCGCGCCGCTGGTGCTCGCGCTGGTGCTGGGCGACATGGCCGAGACGGCGTTCCGGCAGTCGATGCTGCTCTCGGGCGGCAGCGTCGCGATCTTCTACAGCAATCCGCTCGTGGGATCGATCGTCACGCTCGCGCTCGTGATCCTGTGCTGGCCGCTCATCGGCACGTTGCTCTCGAAGGCGCGCGGGCGCGGCGTGCGCCCGGGCGAAGCGTAGACAGTCGAATGAGGGCGCGGGGCTGCGGCCTCGCGCCTTCCCGATGGGCTACGACGCGAGCTTCTCGCGCAGCATCGCCTTCTGCACCTTGCCCATCGCGTTGCGCGGCAGGGCGTCCTCGAAGACCACGCGCTTCGGCACCTTGAAGCTCGCGATCTCACCTTTCAGTCGGCGGATCACGTCCGCTTCGCTCAGCGTGCAGCCGGGCTTGCGCACGACGACCGCCGCGACCGCTTCGCCGAAATCCGGATCGGGCATGGCCACGACCGCTGACTCGAGCACGCCCTCCATCTGGTCGATGCGCTCCTCGATCTCCTTCGGGTAGACATTGAGCCCGCCCGTGATGATGAGGTCCTTCGCGCGGCCCACGAGGCGCAGATAGCCCGTCGCAGGCGCTTCTTCGACCCATTCGCCGACGTCGCCGGTCTTGAAGAAGCCGTCGGACGTGAATTCCTCGCGCGTCTTCTCCGGCATCTGCCAGTAGCCCAGGAAGACGTTGGGCCCCCGCACCTGCACCCCGCCGATCACGCCGGGACCGGCCGCGTTTGCGTTCTCGTCGACGATGCGCACCTCGACGCCGTGCAGCGGCTTGCCCACGGTGCCGCCGACGCGTGCACCTTCGAGCGGGTTGCTCGTGATCATCCCCGCCTCGGTCATGCCGTAGCGTTCGAGGATCGCGTGACCGGTCCGTTCGCGGAAGTCATCGAACGTTTCGGCGAGCAATGGTGCCGAGCCCGACACGAAAAGGCGGATCGTGGCGCAGGCTTCGCGCGTGAACGAGGGTTCGGACAGCAGGCGCGTGTAGAACGTCGGCACGCCCATCATCACCGTCGCGCGCGGCAGCAGCGAGACGGCCTCTTTCGCGTCGAACTTGGACAGCCACACCATGCGCGCGCCCGCGAGCAGCGCGCAATGCGTCGCCACGAAAAGGCCGTGCACGTGATAGATGGGCAGCGCATGCAGCAGCACGTCGTCGCGCGTGAAGGCCCACGCGTCGACCAGCGTGATCGCGTTGGATGCGAGGTTGCGATGGGTGATCATCGCGCCCTTCGATCGCCCGGTGGTGCCGGAGGTGTAGAGGATCGCGGCCAGGTCGTCCGCCGCGCGGTGCACCGTCGCAAACGCCGGCTCGCAATGCTCCGCACGCTCGACGAGTTCCTCGATCGTGAGCACGGTCGCCTCGCCGCCGAGTGTCGCGATGACGCCGAGCCGGTCGTTGTTGCACACGATCACACGCGGCTTCGCGTCCTCGAAGAAGTACGAGAGCTCGCTCTTCTGGTAGCCCGTGTTGAGCGGGAGATACACGAGCCCGGCGCGCAGGCACGCGAGGTACAGCGCGAGGACGTGCCAGTGCTTTTCCGCCTGCGCGGCCACGCGGTCGCCGGGCTTGCAGCCCGCCCCCACGAGGGCGTGCGCCATGCGCGCGGACATCGCGGCGAGGTCCGCATAACGGATCGGCGCCGCATTCGGAACGATCAGGAACGGCTGCTCGACCGCCTCGGGAAAATGGCGCTCGAAGAGATCGTAGAGGTTGGCGTTCACGTTCTGGAGGGCCCTTGTCGACGCCCGCATTTCGCTCGAAGCGTCGTTCCTGTTCCGGACGGCGCCGCGATTATTTCACAGACGCGGCGACGAGACGGCCGAGTGCTTCCGCACGGGCGGCGAGCAGCGGGGCCGCGTCGCGGATGCATGCGTCGAGCGGCATCGGCCCGCCGGGCAGCGCGAAGCAGCCGGCGAAGTGGGGATGCAGGTCGTCCAACGCGCTCGCGTCGACCGCGCCTGACAGCAGCGTGACGGGCACGCCGAGAGCATTCGCATGCTTCGCGACCACGAACGGCGCCTTGGACAGCAGGGTCTGGCGGTCGCTTCGGCCTTCCCCCGTGATGACCCAGTCAGCGCCCTCGATCGCGGCGTCTAGCGCGATCAGCTCGGCGACCACTTCCGCGCCCGAGCGCACGCTGCCGCCCACGAGCTGAAGCGCGAAGCCGAGTCCGCCCGCCGCTCCGGACCCCGGCCGCCCGGCAACGTCGACCCGCAGGGCCTCCTGCGCGAGACCGGCGAAACGCTGCAGCACCGCGTCGATACGTGCGATGCCGTCCGCCTGCACGCCCTTCTGCGGCCCGAAGATCGCGGTGGCGCCCATCGTCCCGCACAGCGGATTGTCGACGTCGGACATGATCGAGAACTCGCACTCGCGAATGCGCGTATCGAGCCCGCGCGCGTCGACGGATGCGAGCGACGCGAGCCCGCGCGGCGTTGGCGCCACGTCGCGCCCGTCGTCGGTGCAAAGGCGCATTCCGAGGGCCCACAGGAGCCCGCTGCCGCCGTCGTTGGTGCTGCTGCCGCCCAGTCCGATCATGAAGCGGCGCAAGCCGCGTCGACGAGGCGGAGGATCAGCTCGCCCACGCCGCGCGTGCTGCGGTCCTCGACGTCGACGCGCATGCCGAAAGGATCGGTGATGCTCACCACCTGCGCGATCTCGATCACGGCGGTGTCGCCGTCGATCACGCCATAGGGCGCTGGCAGCGCGTCGCCCGCGGCGCCGTGCACTTCCAGCGAAGCGCGCCTGCCGCGCGCACCGACCGCCGCGAGCACCGCGTCGAGCGTGCCCTCGCCGCCGTCGGCCATGGGGCGGGCGACCACGTCCACGTCCGGCATCGCCCGGCGCAGCCCCTGCGCGATGGACGCGCACACCTCCTCCGCGGTCAGCGAGCCCTTGAACGAGTCGGGTGCGAGGACGATCTTCATCGTGCGGTTCCCAGGGGTATGAGCGCTAGTCACGATCGTCGTCCTCGCCGCGGGTCGCGCGCGCGAGACGGTCGCGCACCGCGTCCCATTCACTGCCCTGCGGCACGTCCTCGATGACGATTGCGCGCGCGCCCATGGCGTCGAGGGCGCGCAGGTTGGCGTACAGATCGTGCGCATAGGCACGCGCATCGCGCGGGGCGGCGATCCAGCGCGCGCTCCTCGGCGCCACCGTGCGGGCGAGCACCGCGACGTCACCTTCCTCCGGCAGCGATCCGGGCGGCGCGAGACGCGACGGCGTCCGCGGCGCATAGTGCGACGCGAGCGTTCCCGAGGCGCGGGGCGCATCGGGAGTCGGCGTACGCAAGGGCTCGCCCAGCACGCGCGCGAGGACGTGAGCGGCGATGCCGCCGGGGCGGAGGAGGAGCGGCGACTCGCCGTCGAACGCGACGATGGTGCTCTCGATGCCCACGTCGCACGGTCCGCCGTCGATGATGAGCGCGACATCGTCGCCCAGGTCGTCGCGCACGTGCTGGGCGGTGGTGGGCGAGATGCGGCCGAACCGGTTCGCCGACGGCGCGGCGATGCCGCGCCCGCCGGCCTCCGAGAAGGCCTCGAGCAGCGCGCGCGCAACCGGATGCGAAGGTACGCGCAAACCCACGCTGTCCTGTCCCC
>CAZIZD010000362.1:0-4747 GCA_964543615.1 uncultured Alcaligenaceae bacterium
GAACGGGATCCTGCGCGTGTGCAAGGACATGAACGTCGAGTGCGCGCAGGCGAGGCAGTAATCGGGCGCCGCGACGACGCTCTACGGACAAAAAAATAGCCCGCTGAGGCGGGCTATCAGGCTGTATCAATCAGGAGGAGGAGGTTGATACAGAAGGAGACTTCTCTCCCGATATTGGGAGCGGTGGCCGCGTTTCAAGCGGCGCACGCGCTTTCGAGCCGGGAGTTACTTCCTGGCCTTGTTGACGGTCTTGGTCGCGGTCGCCGCGGCGGCGCGGACGTTCGCGTCGGCGATGCTCGCGACCTGCTTCGTCGCCTTCTGGAACTGGTCGAACGCGGCGCTCGTGGCGGCCATCGTCGACTTGAAAGCGTTCACGGCAACGTCGGAACCCGCAGGCGCCGACTTGCTGGCCTTGTCGACCCACTCCGCGACGCCCTTCTGGTACACGCCGAACGACTCTTCGGCGAGCGCCGAGTAGCCGGCTTGCGCTTCCGTCGCGAGCTCGTAGAAGTTACGCGAGTAACCGACGGCGCTTTGCACGCCGGCTTCCGCGAACTTGGTGCGGAGTGCGAGGAGATCCTGCACGTCCTTCACCGACGCGAGCGCGTGGGCGCTTTCGACGGACTGCGCGAACGCGGCCTTGGCAAGGCCCAGGTTGAACTTGGTGAACTTCTCGGCATTCTCGAGCGAGAGAGCCGCGAACTTGGTCGCTTGTGCGACGTTGGTCTTGTTGATTTCGGCGATTTGTTCGGTCGGGTTGTACATGGCGTTTCCTCTGGTTTGAAATTCGGCGGTCGAACCTTGACAGCGATCCTGTAAGCTCGCACTTTCCTGGGGCATGCCCTTAACGCGAAAGCGCTGAAGCGGTCCGGATCCAGCTGCAACGGGACCGCCCGCGGTGAGTAGCTCCGGCTGGACTGCACGCCTTTGCTGCACCGCACAAAGAGAATTATAGGGACGGACGCACCGAAGTCAAGCAATTTTTTGTGCGTCGCACCATTGCCCTCGCCAGTCCGGGCTCGCGAAGTCAAACGGTTTATAAATCAGTGGGTTATAATAGCTCACTGACAGCAGGAGTCGAGCATCCCATGAGCGAGCCGATGCGCATCATCAAGAAGTACCCGAACCGCCGCCTCTACGACACGGCCAACAGCGGCTACATCACGCTTGCCGACGTCAAGCAGATGGTTCTCGAGAACATCGAGTTCCAGGTGGTCGACGCCAAGACCAGCGAGGATCTGACGCGCGCCATTCTGCTGCAGATCATCCTCGACGAGGAAGGCGGCGGCGTGCCCATGTTCAGCTCCGAGATGCTCTCGCAGATGATCCGCTTCTACGGAACCGCGCAGCAGACGATCATGGGCCAGTACATGGAGCAGAACGTCAAGGCGTTCCTCGCGATCCAGAAGAAGCTGCAGGAGCAGGCCAAGCAGGTCTACGGGGACAAGATGATGATCACGCCCGACCTGTGGAAGCAGTTCATGCAGATGCAGGCGCCGGCGATGCAGGGCATGCTCGGCAATTATCTCGAGCAGAGCGCCAAGCTCTTCATGGACATGCAGCAGCGCATGCAGGACCAGACGCGCGGCATGTTCACGGCTTTTCCGTTCCCGACTTTCGCCGGCGCAGCGCCCGCGGAAGACGACAAGAAGCGCTGACGCGCCGAAGCGCCGCAGCATCGGTCCTTTTGCGGCGCGGTAGCTGCAATGCATTAAGTAGCGTCAGAGTCGACTCTTGCCAAAGCCATCGCGAAATTCCGGAAGGTCGGAAGAGTCGACCCCGACCCCGCTTGCCCCCCCGCGCGTCGGGTTCGTCTCGCTCGGATGCCCCAAGGCCCTGGTCGACTCCGAGCAGATCCTCACCCAGCTGCGCGCGGAGGGCTACGCCATCGCGCCCGATTACGGTGGCGCGGACCTCGTCGTCGTCAACACCTGCGGCTTCATCGACGCCGCCGTGGCCGAATCGCTCGACGCGATCGGAGAAGCGCTCGCGGAGAACGGCAAGGTGATCGTCACCGGATGCCTGGGCGCCAAGGAAGGCGGCGCGTTCGTGCGCGAAGCGCATCCCAAGGTGCTGGCGGTCACGGGGCCGCACGCGACGCACGAGGTGATGAACGCGGTGCACGAGCACCTGCCGAAGCCTCACGACCCGTTTACCGATCTCGTGCCGCCGCAGGGAATCAAGCTCACCCCCTCGCACTACGCGTATCTCAAGATCAGCGAGGGCTGCAATCACCGCTGCACCTTCTGCATCATCCCGGCCATGCGCGGAGACCTCGTGAGCCGGCCCTTCGGCGAGGTGATGCAGGAAGCGGAGAATCTCGTGAAGGCCGGCGTCAAGGAGCTCCTCGTCGTGTCGCAGGACACGAGCGCCTACGGCGTCGACGTGCGCTATCGCACCGGGTTCTGGCGCGGGCGTCCCGTAAAGACGCGCATGACCGAGCTCGCGCAGGCGCTGGGGGAGCTCGGCGTCTGGGTTCGCCTCCACTACGTGTATCCGTATCCGCACGTAGACGAGGTCATCCCCCTGATGGCGGAAGGCAGGATCCTGCCCTACCTAGACGTGCCGTTCCAGCATGCGAGCCCGCGCATCCTGAAGCGCATGAAGCGTCCTGCGAACGCGGAGAACACGCTCGCGCGCATCGCGGCGTGGCGTGCGATCTGCCCGGACATTACGATCCGCTCGACGTTCATCGCCGGATTCCCCGGCGAGACCGAGGACGATTTCGCGCGGCTTCTCGACTTCCTCGAGGAAGCGCAGCTCGACCGCGTTGGCTGCTTCGCCTATTCGCCGGTCGAAGGCGCGACCGCCAACGACCTGCCCGATCCCGTGCCGGAGGAAGTGCGCGAGGAACGGCGTGCGCGCTTCATGGCCGTGCAGGCGCGGATCAGCGCGACGAAGCTCGCGCGCAAGGTGGGCACGACGATGCGCGTGCTGGTCGACGGGATCGAAGGGCGCGACGCGATCGCGCGGTCCGCGGCCGACGCACCTGAGATCGACGGCACGGTGATTGTCGACGGCGGCGGCAAGCTCCGTCCGGGAGCGTTTGCGAACGTCCGGGTGACAGCCGCGCGCGAACACGACCTCGTCGCTTCCCTCGCTCCCTGAAGCGCGACGCGGCGACCCGCGTTCACGCAAGCGGCCCGCCTCACCGAGATCCCGTTAGCGGCGGCCAAGCAGTCCCCTTGATCTCCGTCACTCGTTCCGGCCCCCGCTCCCGGAATTGGCGCATTCGGCGCGCTACACTTGCAAACTCTCGTACGTCGGAGCCGCCGCATGCTCACCCGGCCGCGCGCCATTGCCGCAGTCCTCGCCTGCCTTACCCTGCTGCTGTCCGGTGCAGCACGCGCCTCTTTCCTTTCCGGAGACGCACTCGATACGGCGGCGGACTGGATCGCGATCCTCGTGCTGATCGTGGTGCCCGTCGTCGTGATCGTGGTCTTCTGGATGATCCACATCCTGCCCGAGAAGATCGCCGAGGGCCGCCATCATCCGCAAAAACAGGCCATCAACACGTTGTGCCTCCTGTCGCTGGTGTTCGGCGGACTGCTGTGGCCGCTCGCCTGGATCTGGGCGTACACGCGGCCCATCGGGTATCGCCTCGCCTACGGCACCGACAAGCACGAGGACTTCTACACGGCGCTGGGCGAGAAGGCGAAGGGCGGCGGCTTGCTCGAGGCGGAGATCGACCACCTGCGCGGCGAGCTCGACACCATGGCGGCGCATGGACAACTGCCCCCGGCGCTCAAGACGCTGCGCGACGACCTCGACGCGCTCCGGACAACGAAGACGGACGGAGCCGCGTAGATGGACATCCTGCTGCTCGGCATCTACTCGTTCTTCGTCTGGCTGATCTTCATCAAGTTCAAGTGGCTGCCGTGGAACATAACGTCGCAGGTCATCGTCGTCACGATTCCGATCATCGCGCTGACGGTGATGATCCTGACCTTGAACGTGGTGGCGCCGTCCTCCGCCAAGCTGCGGGTCTTCAAGTACACGATTCCCATCGTGTCGCAGGTTCGCGGCCGCGTGCTGGAAGTGCCTGTCGAAGAGGGCAACCGCCTCGTGCACAAGGGTGACGTGCTGTTCCGCGTCGACCCCACGCCCTACCAGCTCGACGTGGCAAGCCTCGAGGCGCAGCTCGCGCTCGCGCAGGGCGGCCAGCGCGAGACCGTGGAGCAGCTCACCGGCGCCAACGCCAAGGTGATGGAAGCACGTGCGTCGATCGCGCAGGCGAATGCGCGCCTGGGCGAGGTCGACGCCAAGCTCGCGCTGGCGCGCAAGCGCGTCGAGCAATACCAGGAACTCGTGAAATCCGGGGCGGGCACCAAGTTCGATCTCGAGCAGGCCGAGGCGAATTACGCCGAGCTCACGGGGCAGCGCGAGTCCGCGCGCAGCCAGCAGGCCGCGGCGCAGGCCGCGGAGGCGCAGGCGCAGGCGTCCGTCGGACAGATCAGGCAAAAGCTCGGCACCAACGTCGACGGCACCTACGCGCAGGTCGCGCAGATTCGCGCGCAACTCGCCAACGCGAAGTGGCTGCTCGACCAGACCACCACGCTCTCGCCCTGCGAGTGCTACGTGATCAACCTGCAGCTTCGACCCGGCGCGTTCGTGGCGGGGCTGCCGCTCAACCCTGTGATGTCCCTCGTCGAGACCGACGGGCAGGTCCTCGCCTTCTACAACCAGAACGAGCTCACGAAGGTCGCGCCCGGCGATGAGGCCGAGTTCGCGCTCGACACGTACCCCG
>CAZIZD010000363.1:0-4430 GCA_964543615.1 uncultured Alcaligenaceae bacterium
CCTTGTACTCGCGGACCATGGCGCTCGCCTCCTCCTCGATGGCGCGCATCTTCTGCGCGCCGTCGCGCCGCATGTCGAGGATGGGCCGAACGTGCAGCGTGCCCACGGAGGCATGGGCGTACCAGGTGCCGCGCGTGCCGTGCCGGCGGAACACTTCGGTCAGGCGGTCGACGTACTTCGCCAGGTGCTCGAGCGGGACCGCGCAGTCCTCGATGAACGACACGGGCTTGCCGTCGCCGCGCATGCTCATCATGATGTTGAGACCCGCCTTGCGCACGTCCCACAGCGCCTTCTGCGCGGCGGCGTCGGTCATGCGCACGACGCTCTTGGGCAGGCCCAGGTCGCCCATCATCGCGACGAGCCGGTCCAGCTTGCGGCGCGGGCCGTCCGCCTCGTCGCCCGCGAACTCGACCAGCAGGATCGCGTCGGGCTCGCCCACCAGCGCGCCGTCGATGATGGACTTGAACGCGGGATTGCCGCGCGCGAGGTCGATCATCGTGCGGTCCACGAGCTCCACGGCCGAAGGCCCGAGCGTCACGAGGTAGCGCGTGTACTCCATGGCCCGGTGCAGCGTCGGGAAGCTCACGACGCCGAGCGTGCGGTGCCGGGGCAGCGTCGCCACCTTCAGCGTCAGGCACTTCGTCCACGCGAGCGTGCCTTCGCTGCCGACGAGCAGGTGCGCGAAATTCACGCTGCCATCCTGCGTGTACGGACGCACGCTGCGCGGATTGAACACGTCGATGTTGTAGCCGCCGACGCGCCGCATCACGGACGGCACGCGAGCGGCGATCTCGTCGCGCTCCCGCTCGCCGATCGCGCGCAGCGAAGCGACGAGATCGCGCACGCGCGGGGTGGCCGCGTCCATCGACGCCTCGGGACCGAAGCGCGCGACGGTGCCGTCAGCGAGCATGGCGTCGATGGCCTCGACGTTGTGCACCATGTTGCCGTAGGCGATGGAGCGCGATCCGCAGGAATTGTTGCCGGCCATCCCGCCAAGCGTCGCCTGCGCCGACGTGCTGACGTCGACGGGGAACCACACGCCGTGCGGGCGCAGCCACGCGTTGAGACTGTCGAGCACGATGCCCGGCTCGACGGTCACCGTCGCGTTCGCGGCATCGAAGTCGAGCACGCGATTCAAGCGCTTGCTGTGATCGATCACGAGCGCCGCGCCCACGGTCTGGCCGCACTGCGAGCTGCCGGCCCCGCGCGGGAGCATCGGGATCGCGAGCTCCCGGCACAGCTCGAAGGCCGCACGCACGTCGTCGTGGCTCGCCGGGACGAGCACGCCGACAGGCATCACCTGGTAGATCGACGCGTCGGTCGCGTACCGTCCGCGCGACGCGCGATCGAACAGGACCTCGCCTTGCACTGCAGCACGCAGGCGCTTGCCCAGTCCGCTCGCGTCCTGCGGCGGATGGAACGTGACCGGCCGGACCGACGGCGTGCTCATCGCGTGACGGCGACGGGACGATGCCGGTGCGGTGCCGAAATGAACGAGGGGGACATCGCGTTTCCGAGTGTCGCTGCTGACTATGTATATCATGAAGTGCGGGCGCGGCCTGCGGTGCCGTCCCCGCCTGCGCGGCAGGGGTGCGGCGTTGCGAGCGCCGCAGGATTACGCGTACACTGGATTTCGATCCCGAAAGGCTGGACTTCGCATGTTCAAGCTCGATTCCCATCCGTCCGGCCGCCACTTCCTCCAGATCCCCGGGCCCACCAACGTCCCCGACCGCGTCCTGCGGGCGATGGACAATCCCACCATCGACCACCGCGGACCGGAGTTCGCGCAACTCACGCTCGAGATCCTCGAAGGATTGAAGGAGGTCTTCGCGACCTCGCATCCCATCGTGATCTATGCGGGCTCGGGTACCGGCGCGTGGGAAGCGGCGCTCGTCAACACGCTCTCGCCCGGCGATCGCGTGCTCATGTTCGAGACGGGACACTTCGCGACGCTGTGGCGCGCCCTCGCTGAGCGGCTGGGCCTCGTCGTCGAGTTCGTCCCCGGGGACTGGCGCAGCGGCGTCGATCCTGCGCTCGTCGAAGCGAAGCTGGCCGAGGACCGCGCGCACATCTTCAAAGCGGTGATGGCCGTGCATAACGAGACGTCCACGGGTGTCACGTCGCGCATTCCGGCCATCCGCCAGGCCATCGATCGCGCGGGCCATCCTGCGCTCTTCATGGTCGACACCATCAGCTCGCTCGCCTCGCTCGAGTATCGGCACGAGGAGTGGGGCGTGGATGTGACGGTCGCGGGTTCGCAGAAGGGTCTCATGCTGCCGCCCGGCCTCTCGTTCAATGCGGTGAGCGACAAGGCACTTGCCGCGACCAAGACCGCGAAGCTGCCCCGCTCCTACTGGCGCTGGGACGAGACCATCGCGATGAACCGCCAAGGCTACTTTCCCTCCACACCCGCCACCAACCTGCTCTACGGCCTGCACGAGGCCATCGCGATGCTGCGCGAGGAGGGCATGGCCAACGTGTTCGCGCGCCACCAGCGGCACGCTGAGGCCACGCGCCGCGCCGTTCGCGCGTGGGGGCTCGAATTGCTGTGCCGCAACCCGTCCGAGTACAGCGGATCGCTCACGGCGGTGATGATGCCGGAGGGTCACGACGCCGACGCGTTCAGGCGCGAGGTGCTCGCGCGCTACGACATGTCGCTCGGCACCGGGCTTGGCAAGGTCGCGGGCCGCGTCTTCCGCATCGGGCACCTGGGATTCTTCAACGACCTCATGCTGTGCGGCACGTTGTGCGGGGTGGAGATGGGACTCGCAGCGCGCGGAGTCCCGCATGACAAGAACGGCGTCGGCGCCGCACTCGCGTACCTGACCGATGCCAGGCTGGATGCGGACGCGCAGAAGCGCGCCGCTTGAGAACAACAAGGCGTTTCCAATCGGAGGATCGATCGTGGACATGAAGAAGGCATGGCGCATGGCCGTCGCCGCGGGCGCGCTCGCGGTCGCCGGAAACGCGTTCGCACAGACAGAGATCAAGCTCGGTCACGTGGGCGAGCCTGGATCGCTGTTCCAGAAGAGCGCCGACGAGTACGCAAAGCGCGTCAACGCCAAGCTCGGCAACAAGGCCAAGGTGGTGGTGTACGGCTCGAGCCAGCTCGGCGGCGACGCCGAGATGATCCAGAAGCTGAAGCTCGGCACGATCGACATGGCCCTGCCCTCCACCGTCATGAGCTCGCAGGTCGACCTCTTCGGCGTGTTCGAGATGCCCTACATCGTGAAGAACCGCCAGCACATGGCGCGCATCGAGAAGGACGTCTTCTGGGTGAAGCTCGCGCCCGAGGCCGAGAAGAAGGGCCTCAAGGTCCTCGCGGTATGGGAGAACGGCGAGCGCCACATCACCAACAGCAAGCGTCCGATCAAGGTGCCCAGCGACCTGCAGGGCATCAAGCTGCGCGTGCCCGAGGGCAAATGGCGCGTGAAGATGTTCCAGGCGTACGGCGCCAACCCGAGCCCCATGAAGTTCTCGGAGCTCTTCACCGCGCTGCAGACAGGCGTGATGGACGGCCAGGAGAACCCGTTCACGCAGATCTACTCCGCCAAGCTGCAGGAAGTGCAGAAATACCTCTCGCTCTCCGGCCACGTGTATACGCCGGCCTACCTCACGGTCGGCAAGACCAAGTGGGAATCGCTTCCTCCCGACGTGCGCAAGATCCTCGAGGACACTGCCAAGGAGACGCAAGCCTACGTCTACGAGCAGGCGGCCAAGGACGACGCCGATCTTCTCGGCAAGCTCAAGCAGGCGGGCATTCAGGTGAACGACGTCGACAAGGACGCGTTCATCAAGGCGAGTGGCGGCATCTACGAGGAGTTCGGCAAGGAAGTGCCCGGCGCGAAGGATGTGATCGACCGCGCCGTCGCGCTCGGCAAGTAGCGTGGCGGACGCAGGCGGCGAGCCCGCGGCCGGAAGCCTCGCCGCGAGCCTCCTGACGTTCCGCGAGCGCTACGGCCGCCTGCTCGAGTGGGTGGTGGGTGCGCTCATGGTCGTCCTGTTCCTCGAGGTGACGGCGGGGATCGTGTTCCGCGCGATCGGGCGGTCGCTCATCTGGTACGACGAGGTGGCCTCGGTGCTGCTCGCGTGGCTCACCTTCTACGGCGCCGCGCTGGCCTCGGTCAAGCGCGCGCACATCGGCTGCCCGGAGCTCGTCGACACGCTTCGGTGGAGGGCGCGGCGCGCGGTGAACATCGGCGCGCAGCTCGTGGTGATCGCCTTCTTCCTCGTGCTGGGCGGCGTAGGGATCTGGATCATGCCGATCCTCGCAGGTGACACCCTGACGAGCCTGTCGTGGGTGCCGATGAACTTCGTCCAGTCGGTGATCCCCATCGCATCGGGCCTCATCGTGATCGCGGAAGTGGCGCACCTCATCGAGCTGGTGGCGATGAAGGACGCGCAGATCAAGTATTCGACCGTGCAGAACT
>CAZIZD010000363.1:4440-4735 GCA_964543615.1 uncultured Alcaligenaceae bacterium
CCTCCCGACCGAACGAGCGGCGGCATTGCGCTCGCCGACGGGCTGCACTAGGGCCGGGAGAGCGAGACACCCATGTCCATCATGCTCGGCCTCTTCGGCGCGGTCCTCGCACTCGTGCTCTTCAACGTTCCCATCGCGGTCGCGCTCGGCGTGGTCGCGCTGATCGCGATGGTCGCCACGCACGGTCTCGCGGCGCTGCCCAACCTCGCGGTGGTGACGTACAACGGCGCAACCAGCTTCCCGCTCCTGGCGCTCCCGCTGTTTATCCTCGCCGGCGCGATCATGAATGCGTCCG
>CAZIZD010000364.1:0-3524 GCA_964543615.1 uncultured Alcaligenaceae bacterium
ATTGGTTATAGGCCGCGAGCGCTTGCGACAAGCGCAGGGACACCACCGCGGGAGTCGCCCCCATGTCGTTGATCACGAACGACAGGCGCCCGGCCGCATGATGGGCACTGAAGTCCTCGAGCACCGCGTGCCAGATCTCGCGGAAGCCGCGCGCCGAGGTGTGCACGAGCATGCGGCAGTCCGAACCGCCCGCCGCGGGCACGATCAGCACTTCGAGGTTGCCCGAGCCGACCACGCCGCGCAGCGCCGGCGCATGCGCGGCGGCGGGCTTGCTCGCGAAGGAGAATTCGAGCGTTTCCATCATCGTCCGTGCATGCGTGCGACGCGCCGCTACCAGTTGCGGAAACGCGCGGGCGGCCGGTAGAGCCCGCCCGACCAGCGGACGAGCTCCTTGATCGAGCGCGCCGCGAGGAGGTCGCGCGTCGCCGTGCGCGGGTCGATGCCGAGATCCGCCGCGCGGCGTATGACGCGGCGGTCGCGCAGGTTCTCGACCGCACGCTTGTCGCGGCGGCGGCCGACCGGCGTGAATGCCGCCACGCCGCGAATGGCCTGCTCGCGCTCCTCGGCGTTGCGGCACAGGAGGAGGTTGGCGATGCCTTCCTCGGTGACGATGTGCGTGACGTCGTCGCCGTAAATCATCACCGGCGGCAGCGCCATGCCCATGTCGTTCATGAGATCCCACGCGTCGAGCTGCTCGACGAACGCGGGCTGCATGTGCTCGCGGAACGTCTCGACCGTCTGCACGACGAGCTTCTGCCCGCGCAGCTGGCGCGCGTCGCCGCTCTTTTCGCGTCCCGCCTTGAGCCACGCCGGGCTCTCGTGCCGGCGCCCTCGCGCGTCGCTGCCCATGTTGGGCGCGCCCCCGAAGCCCGCGATGCGCCCGCGCGTGGCCGTCGAGCTGTTGCCCGCGAGGTCGATCTGCAGCGTCGAGCCGATGAACATGTCGCACGCGTACAGCCCCGCGGTCTGGCACATCGCGCGGTTGCTGCGCATGCTGCCGTCGCGTCCCGTGAAGAAGATGCCGGGGCGCGCCGCGACGTAGGCCTCCATGCCCACCTCCGAGCCGAAGCTGTGCACGGACTCGACGAATCCCGACTCGATCGCGGGGATGAGCGTGGGATGCGGATTGAGCGCCCAGTGCCGGCACACCTTGCCCTTGAGGCCCAGCTCCGCCCCGTAGGTCGGCAGCAGCAGCTCGATGGCCGCGGTATCGAAGCCGATGCCGTGGTTCAAGCGCTCGACGCCGTATTCCGCGTAGATGCCCTTGATGGCCATCATCGCCATGAGCACCTGGATCTCGGTGATCTGCGCGGGGTCGCGCGTGAACAGCGGCTCGATGTGATTGGGACGCGGCGCGCAAATCACGAAGTCGACCCAGTCGCCCGGGATGTCGACCCGCGGCACGGCACCGACGACCTCGTTGACCTGCGCGATCACGAGTCCGTTGCGGAACGCGGTGGCCTCGACGATGGCGGGCGTGTCCTCGGTGTTGGGCCCCGTGTAGAGGTTGCCCGCCGCATCGCACGACTGCGCGGCAACGAGGCACACCTGCGGCGTGAGGTCGATGAAGTAGCGGCCGAAGAGCTCGAGGTAGGTGTGGATCGCGCCGATCTCGATCTTGCGCGCCTGCACGAGGCGCGCGAGGCGCGTGGCCTGCGGCCCCGAGAACGAGAAGTCGACGCGGCGGGCGATGCCGCGCTCGAAGAGGTCCATGTGGCTCGGCAGCGCGAGCACGGACTGCACGAGATGGAGGTCGTGCACCTTCGCGGGATCGCAGCGCGCGAGCTCCTCGGCGAGGAAGTCGGCCTGCTTCTGGTTGTTGCCCTCGAGGCACACGCGGTCGCCCGGCGCGATGGCCGCTTCGAGCAGCGCGATCGCGTCCTGCGTGGCGACGCGCTTGCCGTCGATGCGTGCGCCGAGCGCGGCATGCGCGCGCGACAGCCGTTCGGCGCGCCCGCGCGCCGCGGTGGGGATCGCGCGGGGATTCACGCTGGCTTGCCCGCGATGGCGTCGGGCACCCTACCCTGCCTTCCGCCGCGCGCCGCCCGGGGCCGCGGGGATGGCCACGGAGGCCGCCGGCTGCAGGGAGGCGAGGCTCAGCGCACCGGTGCGCAGTTCCGCCAGCGACGCAACGAGGTCCGCGAAACGCTGTCCCTGGACCACCACGTGGTCGCGCAGCCGCTGCGCGGTGAGCTCGGCGTCACCGGCCAGGATGGCCTGCACGACGCCTTCGTGCTCGCGCAGCGACGTGGGCATGCGATCGCGCACCCGCAGCTGCAACCGGCGGTAAGGCCGAAGCCTGCGATGGAGCGCGGAAGCCTGCTGCTCTAGGAAGCCGTTGTGACTTCCCTCGTAGATGATGTGATGGAACCGCTCGTTCTCGTAGTAATACTTGTCGGGGTCGGATGCGGTGCGCGCGGCCTCGCACGCGTGATGCGCCTCGATGAGGCGCGCGTGCTCCACGGGCAGCATGCGCCGCGCCGCGAGCCTGCCGCACATCGCCTCGAGCTCGCCCATCACCTCGAACATCTCGACCATGCGATGCGGGGAGACCTCCGCGACGACCGTGCCGCGGCGCGGCTGCATCTCGACGATGCCGGCCGATGCGAGCTGGAACAGCGCCTCGCGCAGCGGCGTGCGCGACACGTCGAAGCGCTGCGAGAGCTCGACCTCGTCGAGGCGCATGCCCGGCGGGAACGTGCCGGTCGCGATGCCCTCCTCGAGGAGCTCGCGCACGTGCTCGGAGCGCGTGGTCGCCTTGCGCTCGATCGCGATGTCCTTCGGGCCTGCGCCCGCCGATCCCTGCGTGCTCACGGTTTCAAAGTCCTGGCTCTGCTACTCGGGGACGAAGCCTGCGATCCGTCCGCGATAATCGCACCCGTTGCTGATGGCGTGCCCCTGGAAGCGTCCGGTGAGGAAGCCGTCGCGCTTTGCAAGCTCGAACAGCGCCATGTCGCCGGCTTCGCCATCGTTGCACGCATACGACGTCTGCGCGGCGCCGATCCGTCCGGTCTGGATGTAGGTCCCGGTCAACTTGCACGTGCGACCCCCGCTCGTCCAGTCGATCGCGATCGCGCTTCCCGAGTGCACGACCGCCGCGGTCTCCAGCGCGAGCGTTTCGCCGTTGGATGCGCCATCGGGGCAATGTGTCGTGCTGCGCTGCGTGGCGATCGGGTAGACGCCGCTCAGGTTCTCGACCCGCAGGGTCTGGCGCGTCACGCTCCTGGTCACGCTCGTGCCGTCGACGGAGTAAGCGAGCGTCGCCGACTCCGAGTTGAGCGGCGAGAAGCTCAAGCTGCCGGCCGCGCGCACGGTCACCTTCGCCGGGTCGAATCCGGATGCGCCGAACCAGGGTCCCGTCGTCTCATACAGCGTTCCGCGCCACACGCCATCGACCAGGGCGAGCGTCGCCGTGAAGAACGTGGGACGCTGCGCCGCATCGTAGACGAAGAGCGTCGCGAACGTCGCGTCGCCTCCGCGCACGAGCTGCATGCCCCATCCCGGCTCCGCCGCGCTCCACCAAA
>CAZIZD010000364.1:3534-4731 GCA_964543615.1 uncultured Alcaligenaceae bacterium
CCGAGAAGTCGCTGACCATCGCGTGCGCAACGCCCGCGAGTAGCCCCCACACCAACAGCAGCACGCGCATCACGCTCCGGCCCGCGGGACCGGGCCACCCCGGCCCCGCGGTTGCGCGCGCATGGCGCGACACGGCCGCTCTTGCGCTACTCGGCAGCCTCCTCCTCCATCGGTACGGCCATCTCCGTCAGCACCGCCGCCTCACCCTCGCGCTTGGGCAGGAGGTTGCTGGCCAGCATGTTGTTGAGGAGCTGGTTTACGAGCACGGCGGCGTCGTCCGGCAGCAGGAAGCGCTCCTGCACCATGATGTTCGCCTCGTTGACCGCATACAGGTAGTACAGCCACAGGCTCGAGTAGCGCTCCTCGATCGAGAGGCGGGGATCGCCGCTCGCCGTACGCTCGGCCTTGGTCTTGGCGAACGGGATGTAGCCCGCCGCGAGCGATGCCTCGCGTCCCTTGAGCGGACCGCTCGCGATGGGATTCCATGCCGTGTACGTTCCGAGGGGCAGGCGGGCGAGCAGCGACTTGATACCCGCGATCTCGTTGCCGTCGGCGTCGACCTTGGGCGCGGGCGTCGGGATCACCTGCTTGACGGTCGGCGGCACGTTGACGATGACGCCGGAGCCGTCGTTGTAGTTGAAGGCCGAGCCGTAGTCGTAGTCCAGCACCGGGTTCATCACGCCGTCGGGCTTGGGCGCATTGGGAATGTTCGGCCATCCCATTGCCGCGGACGTCGCAGCCACGAGCGTGCCGTCGCTCACCTTCGGATAGCGCGACGGCGGCGGCGGCGTGCCATTGCGCACCCATTCCACCATTGCAACGTAGAGCGCGCGGTTGATCTCGCGCTGCGGATTCGGATTGGCTACGAACACTTCCGGGTTCGTGGAGGCCGTGCCGAGATTGAAGCCGCCCGCGCCGCCGCCGTGCGTGGTGCCGGCGTGGTAATAGCGGCGGACGTTCGGCGGCAACGGAAGGTCTTCCGTGCCCTTGGTGCCCGCGACGCCGACCGAGCCACGGCTGTACCAGAACTCCGGCCCGCCGTACGTCTCCATGATGAGAGGGCACGTGCTCGTGATGCGGCAGCGCGTGAGCAGACCCCACTTCGCACGGCCGCGCACGGTGTCGGTGTATTCCTCCCACCACAGCGGGCCTTCGGCACCGGGGAAGTACATCTCGGCGATGTCGCCCGGCTGCATG
>CAZIZD010000365.1:0-4724 GCA_964543615.1 uncultured Alcaligenaceae bacterium
AGCGCGAGATGGAAGAAGTGCGAGAAGCCGTGTGCGGCGCCGACGAGTCCGATGATCCGTACGTCGCGGCGGAACGACTCTGGTTGCGCGTGATCCAATGCCAGTGCGGCGAGCGGGATCGTTGCCGCTCGATCGATGTAATGATTGCCGGGGACAGGCGACACTATAGCGCATGGTGCGATGGGCCCTCCCCGGGAATCCCCGGTCCACGAATTGCGAATCCCACGAGGCAGGCATGGTCGACAAGGTCGTCAAATCGGAAGCGGAATGGAAGCGCACGCTCTCCGCCGAGCAGTTCCGCGTCACCCGCAAGCAGGGCACCGAGCGCGCGTTCACGGGCGAGCACTGGGACAATCACCGCGAGGGCACGTACTCTTGCGTGTGCTGCGGCACGCCGCTCTTCGCGTCCGACACGAAGTTCGACTCGGGAACCGGCTGGCCGTCGTTCACACAGCCCATGGCGCAGGACCACGTGCGCGAGGAAGTGGACAACTCCCTCTGGATGCGGCGCACCGAGGTCGTGTGCGCGGGGTGCGATGCGCACCTTGGCCACGTCTTTCCCGACGGTCCCGCTCCGACGGGCCTGCGCTACTGCATGAACTCCGCGGCGCTGCGGTTCGAGCCTGCCGGGTAAGGACGCAGCGCGCGGCGATCGTGCGGCGTGATCGCCGCGCATCACGCGAAACTATTGGAGCGCAAGCCGCGTCCTCGCGACAATCGCCCGCACGCATTGCGACGGGAGCGGCACGCATGGACCTGGTCATCCGGGGCGGGACGGTGGTCGACGGGACGGGACGCACGCCCTTCGCCGCCGACGTCGGCATCGAAGGCGGTCGCATCGCGGCCATCGGTCGCTTGCCGCGCAACGGCGCGCGCGAGATCGACGCGACGGGACGGCTGGTGACGCCGGGCTTCGTCGACATCCACACGCATCTCGACGCCCAGATGCACTGGGACCCGCTCGGCACCTGCTCGTGCCTGCACGGAGTGACCACGGCGGTGGTCGGCAACTGCGGATTTTCGCTCGCTCCCGTGCACGACGGCGCGCGCGAGCTCATCGTGCGCAACCTCGAGCGGGCGGAGGACATCCCGGGTTCCGCGATGGCCAAGGGCATCCGCTTCGACTGGCAGACCTTTCCCGAGTATCTCGACGCGGTCGAGCGCCTCCCCAAGGCCATCAACTACGCGGCTTATCTCGGTCACTCCGCGCTGCGCACCTACGTGATGCACCAGGACGCCTTCCTGCGCGCGGCCACCGAGGACGAGATGCGCACGATGGAGCACCTCGTGCGCGAAGCGCTGGCCGCAGGCGCGATCGGCTTCTCGACGTCGTTCAATCCCGCGCACGAGACATCCGACGACCGGCCGGTGGCCTCGCGCATCGCGTCGTGGGAGGAAGTGGGCAGGCTCGTGCACGCCATGCGCGATGCCGGCGGCATCTTCGAGCTATCGAAGGAACGCGAGGCCGGCTCGTCCGATCCGGCCGTGCGCGCGGCGTGCCTCGCCCGCATGGAATCGCTCGCGGTGGAGTCGGGCATCCCGATGACCTTCGGCCTCGTCGCCACGCAGGGCTGGCAGGACCAGCTCGCCCTGCTGCGTTCCACCCACGAGCGCGGCGGACGCATGATCGGGCAGAGCCACAGCCGCGGCATGACAGTGCTCATGTCTTTCAGGAGCCAGCTTCCGTTCGACGGCCTCGCCGAATGGCGTCAAGTGCGCGCGTTGCCGGTGGACGAACAGCTCCGGCAACTGCGCGACCCCGCCGTGCGCTCGCGCCTCGTACATGCCGCGCACCACGGCGAGTATCCGCGTGTGGTGGGCGCCGAAGCGCGCAAGCCCGACTGGAAGGAAGTGCGGATGCGCACGGGGCCCTTTCCGCCGTATCCGCTGGTGGCGGACGTCGCGCGCACGCGCGGGCTCGACCCCGTCGAGCTCATGATCGACCTCGCGGTCGAATCGAATTTCGACCAGTTCTTCATCCAGTCGGCGATCCCGGGACAGGAGCAGAAGGAGGAAGACGTGCTCGCGATCCTGCGCGATCCGCACACCGTGATGTCGTTCTCGGACACCGGCGCGCACGTCTCGCAGATCGCCGACTTCTCGATCCAGACCCATCTCCTCGCCTACTGGTCGCGCGAGCGCGGAGCGTTCCCCGTCGAGCAGGCGGTGCGCATGGTGACCGGATTGCCGGCATCGATCTGGCGCCTGCCCGGCCGCGGCCTGCTGCGCGAGGGCATGGCCGCCGACGTCAACGTGATCGACTTCGAGCATCTCGCGCCGGGCAAGCTCGAGGTCCGCGCCGATCTTCCGGGCGGCCACAAGCGGCTCGTGCAGGGTGCGATCGGATTCGATGCGACCATCGTGGCCGGGGAGGTCATCCTCGCGTCGGGCGTGCCGACCGGCGCGCGTCCGGGCAAGCTCCTGCGCAACGCCGCCGGGCGGTGAAACGTTTCACGATTCGTTATACTGGTTCGTCCTGTTTCACCTTGCGCGGCCGCGCGGCCGCGGACATCCGGCGTCCATGCTGCTGAAGCACATCGAAACGTTCCTCTGCGTGTTCGAGGAGTGCAACATGACGCGCGCCGCGGCGCGCCTGCACATCGTGCAGCCCGCGGTAAGCAGCCAGTTGCGCAAGCTCGAGTCGGAGCTCGGCGTCCCGCTGTTCGAGCGGTCGCCGCGCGGCCTCACCCCCACGGCGGCAGGCCGAAGGCTGTATCGCCTGTACATGCCCGTCCTGGAAGCCGTGCGCGAGGCGGAGCGGCAGGCCCTCACCCTCTGCGCCGAGCTCCCGGCCGCGATCTCGGTCGGCTTCAATCCCTATACGGGGGGCGCGATCCTGGGCGGCGTCCTGCACGCGTTCCGCGAGCGCTGTCCCGACGTCGACATCCGCATCACCGAGGAGATGAGCCCGACGCTGGTCGAGCGCGTCGCGGAGGGCGCGCTCGATCTGGCCGTCGTCAACTTCGGCGGCCAGGGGCGGGGCTACGCCAGTGCGCTGGTCGCGGTGCCGCTGCTCGAGGAGGACCTCGTGTACGTCGAACGCGCGGCCACGGGCGTGGTCCCCGAGCCCATCACGCTGGCGGAGGTGGTCGGCAAGCGCCTCGTCCTGCCCAAGTCGCGTCACGGCTTCCGGCGCGAGCTCGAGCAGGCGGCGGCGCGCATGAACCTGTCGCTGGTCGCGGACCTCGAGATCAACGCCCCGGGTCCGGTGCTGGAGCTCGTCGCCGGGGGCGGCCTCGCGACGGTGATTCCGGAAATGACGGCGCATCAGGCGGCGCAGCACATGCCGCTTTGCATCCGCCCCATCGTGTCGCCGCACGTGAAGCGCCTGGTGGAGTACGTGCACCGCCGGGACCGGCCGTTGACCGCGCCGCTCACCGTGCTCGTGGAGATCCTGCGCGACACGCTCGCGCCCTCTCGCTGGCGCACCCACGCGCCAGCGGCGGACGTCACTTCGCCGCGGCCGGCTCGCCGAGGTTTGCGCGCCGCACGACGTCCTTCCACGTCTGCACGTCGGTCCTGACGAACGCTCCCAGCTCCTCGGGCGTGGACCCGCCTACCGCGAAGCCGCGCTTCTCGAGGTCGGCGCGCACGGCCGGGTCGTCGAGCACCGCGCGCACTTCCTCGTTGAGGCGCTTCACGACGTCCGGCGGCGTGCCCGCTGTGGTGACGAGCGACAGCCAGATGTCGATGTCGAACCCGGGATAGGTCGATGCGATCGTCGGCAGGTTGGGAAACTCCTTGGGCGCCGTGATGCCGCCTGCGGCGAGCGGCCGGATCTTGCCTGCCGCCACGACCGGCGCAAAGCCCGGCACGGTGCCGAACGCGATCTGGATCTCGTTGGAGGCGAGTGCAACGTTGTATTGCGCCTGGCCCTTGTACGGGACGTGCATGAGCTTGATACCAGCCTGGATCGCGAGGAGCTCCATGCCGAGATGCGCGGGGGAGCCGTGGCCTCCGGTGCCATAGTTGACCTTGCCCGGGTTCGCCTTGGCGTAGGCGACGAACTCGGCCAGCGTCTTGGGCGGGAAGTCGTTGCTCACCGCGAGGATGTAGGGCGACTTGCCGAGCATGGACACGGGCGCGAATTCGCGCTCGACGTCGAGCGGAAACTTGGGATCGAGCGCGGCAGCACCCGTCTGCGCGCTGTTGAAGAGCAAGAGAGAGTAGCCGTCCGCCGGCGCCCGAGCCACGGATTCGCTGCCGATCACGCTGTTGGCGCCGGGCTTGTTCTCCACGACCACGGGCTGCTTCAATCGCTCGCTCAGTTTGGCCGCGACGGTGCGCGCCATGATGTCCGCCGCGGTGCCTGGTGGCACCACGACGACGATGCGCAAGGGCCGGTCGGGGAACGCCGCGCTCACCACACCGGCGCAGGCTGCGAGCAGGACCGCGGCGGCGATGCGCAGGGTCCTGCGCTCGAAGATCGTCTTCATCGTGGACCTCGGTGAGGAAAGCAACGCAGAACCATCAGCCGCGCAGCACCGTGCCCGGCCGCTGGCCGGTGAGGTGCCCGCGCTCGAAGACGGGCACGCCGTTGACGAGCGTGCAGTCGATGCCGGTGGAGTGGACGACGATGCGCTTGCCGCCGCCCGGCAGGTCGAACACTTTCTCCCGCTTGCCGGGCGCGATGGTCGCGGGATCGAACACCACCACGTCCGCGAACATGCCCGCCGCGAGACGGCCGCGATCGCGCAAGCCCAGGAGATCGGCCGGCTGCGACG
>CAZIZD010000366.1:0-4706 GCA_964543615.1 uncultured Alcaligenaceae bacterium
TGCCGGCGCTCATCGCGCCGTCGCCGATCACGGCGACCACGTGACGGTTCTCACCCATGATCTTCGAGGCCACCGCCATGCCGAGCGCCGCCGAGATCGAGGTCGAGGAGTGAGCGGTGCCGAAGGTGTCGTACTCGGACTCGCTGCGGCGCGGGAATCCCGAAGGGCCTTCCCACTGGCGCAGCCTCGACATCGCATCCCGGCGCCCAGTGAGGATCTTGTGCGCGTAGGTCTGGTGCCCCACGTCCCACACGATGCGGTCTTTCGGCGTGTCGAAAACGTAATGCAGCGCGACCGTGAGCTCGACGGTGCCGAGGTTGGACGAGAGGTGCCCGCCGGTCTTCGCGACCGAGTGCAGGAGGAACGCGCGCAGCTCGCGCGTGAGGTCGCGCAGCTGCGCACGATCGAGCGTGCGAAGGTCTGCCGGGCTGTCGATGTGTTCGAGCAGGGGATACATCAGTGCGTCCGCTTGGTGATCCAGTCGGCCAGTTCAAGCAGCCGGCGCGCGCGCGATCCGAATGGCGCGAGCGCAGCGCCTGCGTCCTCGCGCAGCGACTGCGCGTGCCGCTTGGCTTCCGCGAGACCGAGCAGCGCTACGTAAGTGGGCTTGTTGTGCGCGGCGTCCTTGCCCGCGGTCTTGCCGAGCGATGCCGCGGAGCCCTCGACGTCCAGCACGTCGTCGACGACCTGGAACGCGAGTCCCGCCGCGCGCGCAAACTCGTCGAGCGAGGCCGTTTCCGCGGCCGTGAGGGGACGCCCGCTCGACGCGCCGAGCAGCACCGAAGCGCGGATGAGCGCGCCGGTCTTCATGCGATGCATCTGCGAGAGGTCGGGCAACGTCATCGCCTGGCCCACATGCGCGAGGTCGATCGCCTGCCCGCCCGCCATGCCAGGCGCGCCTGCGGCCTGCGCGAGGAGCGCGCACGCGCGCCCCGGCTCGGGCATGCCCGATCCCACGAGCACGGCAAATGCCTGCGCCTGCAGCGCATCGCCCGCGAGCAGCGCCATCGCCTCGCCGAACGCGACGTGGCACGTGGGCTTGCCGCGGCGAAGCGTGTCGTCGTCCATGCACGGGAGGTCGTCGTGCGCCAGAGAGTAGGCATGAATCATCTCGACCGCGGCGGCGGGGCCGTCGACCACCGCCGGATCGGCATCGGCGAACTCACCCGCGGCATACGCGAGCAGCGGACGCATGCGCTTGCCGCCCCCGAGGACCGCGTAGCGCATCGCCTCCGTCAGGCGCCGCGGCTCGCCGGAGCCACCCCCGAGCGCGCGGTCGAGCACGTCCTCGATGCGCCGCTGGCGCTCCTCCGCCCATATCGGAAATGCGAGGTCAGGGTGCATCTTCGCCATCCGGCGCGAACGTCTTGCGCACGCCGCGCTCCAATATCTCGATCTCCTGCTGCGCGTCCTTGAGCGCGGACTGGCAGAACGCGACGAGCTCGGCGCCGCGCTTGTAGGCGGCGAGCGAATCGGCGAGCGGCATCTGCTGCCCTTCCATGGACGCGACGATCCGCTCGAGCTCTGCGAGCGCGGTCTCGAAGTCCTTCGGGGGGGCGGGTTCGCTCACTATTCGGAAAGTAAGGACGCAGGCAGGCGGAGCTAAGGTCTTGACTTGATGGCGGAAAGCCCCATATCATACCAGCTTTTGCAGCGCGGCCTCTCCACGAGTTTCCCTTTCGTGCGGCCGACTTGGCAAAGCGGTCCGGGAATTTCTCACCCGGGTTGTTGGGTTGGGTTGGTTGACACAACCGATTGATACGAAAGGGTAGGGCCGATGTCTGACCTCGCTACAGCCGCCCGGCTGCGTCCGTCTACGGCGCAGTTCCCGGCCTCCTGGTATTGCGATCCCCGCGTGCTCGACGCGGAGCGCCGGCACTTGCTCGCGAACGCGCCCGGCTACGTGGGGCACGAGCTCATGGTGCCCAACGAGGGCGACTATCAGGTGCTGACCCTTCGCGGCGACAGCCAGATGCTGGTGCGCAACGCGAAGGGCGTCGATCTCCTGTCCAACATCTGCCGCCATCGCCAGGCGCGCATGCTGGACGGCCGCGGCACGGCGCCTTCCATCGTGTGTCCGCTGCACCGCTGGACGTACGGGCTCGACGGCCAGCTCCTCGGTGCGCCGCATTTTCCCGAGAATCCCTGCCTCAACCTCGGACGTACGCCGGTCCAGAACTGGAACGGCCTCCTGTTCGACGGCAAGCGCGACGTCGCGCGTGACCTCGCGGCACTCGGCGTCAAGGACTTCGACTTCAGCGGCTACGTGTTCGACCGCGTCGTGACGCACCGCGTCAACTACAACTGGAAGTCCTTCATCGAGGTCTATCTCGAGGACTATCACGTCGGCCCCTTCCACCCGGGCCTCGGCCAGTTCGTCACGTGCGACGACCTGCGCTGGGAGTTCGGCGAGTGGTACTCCGTGCAAAGCGTGGGAATCAACAACAACCTCGCCAAGCCGGGCTCGCGCACGTACGAGCGCTGGCACAAGGCAGTGCTCGAGTTCTATCGAGGCGAGATGCCCAAGCAGGGCGCCATCTGGCTCACGTACTACCCCAACATCATGCTCGAGTGGTACCCGCACGTGCTCGTGATCAGCACGCTCGTCCCGGAGGCGGTGGACCGCACGCTCAACGTCGTCGAGTTCTACTACCCCGAGGAGATCGCGCTGTTCGAGCGCGAGTTCGTCGAGGCCGAGCAGGCCGCCTACATGGAGACCGCGGAGGAGGACGACGAGATCGCCGAGCGCATGGACGCCGGGCGCCGCGCGCTGTACGAGCAGGGCCGCAGCGAAGTGGGCCCTTACCAGTCGCCGATGGAAGACGGGATGCAGCACTTCCACGAGTTCTATCGCGCGCAAATGGAGTCCCACATTGCCCACCTGTAGCGCATGACCTCGTTCACCACGCTCGTCGCCACGCAGGATCTCGAGACGCGCCTCGCGTTGCCGGACGTCGTGATCTGCGACGTGAGGCACGACCTCGGCAGGCCGGGGTGGGGACGCGAACAGTACGCCGCAGGACACATTCCGGGCGCGGTTTTCGTCGATCTCGACCGCGATCTCTCAGCCGAGAAAACCGGCAGCAACGGGCGGCACCCGTTGCCCACGCCGGAGCAGGCGGCGGCCACCTTCGGCCGCCTCGGCATTGCGCAGGGCAAGCAGGTGTTCGCCTACGACCAGGGCGGCGGCGCTTTCGCGGCCCGCCTTTGGTGGATGCTGCGCTGGCTGGGCTTCGATGCGGTCGCGGTGCTCGATGGCGGCTACGCCAAGTGGTGCGCGGAAGGCCGCGTGGTGAGCAGCGAAGCGACGTCACCCGCGCCCGCGCCCTTCGCGATCCGCCGCGTAACGCCCACCGTGAACGCGACCGGCATCATGGCGAGCATTCCTCGCGGGGGGCTGCTGATCCTCGATGCACGCGCGCCGGAACGCTTTCGCGGCGAGACCGAGCCGTTCGATCCCGTCGCGGGCCACATCCCGGGCGCGCGCAACCGCCCCCATACCCACAACCTCAACGCGGACGGCACGTTCAAGTCCGGTAGCGCGCTGCGCGACGAGTTCGGCGCGATCCTCGACGGCACGCCGCACGACCTCGTGGTGCATCAGTGCGGCTCCGGGGTGACCGCATGCCACAACATCCTCGCGATGGAGGTGGCGGGCCTCGGCGGCACGCGCCTCTACCCGGGCTCGTGGAGCGAGTGGTGCGCGGACCGCACCCGTCCGATGACGCTGGGAAGCCCGCGGCCGTAATTCGCCCCCGACGCTTCAGATTTCGAGCGGCCACTCCGCGAGCGTGCTGTGCACGGGCCCGTCGGGCTGCAACTCCGATCCGATGAGGCACAGGCGGCGCACCGTCCAGCGAATCGCAGCGTGATGCTGCTGGCGCGGCTGCGGCTGCACGCAACGCCGCGCGAGCGTCACGTGCGGGCGGAAGGGCCGGTTCTCGAGCACGAATCCCTCGGACGTGAGGGATTCGTACAGGCGTTCATGGAGCACCGAGAGCACGGGCGGCAACACCGACGGCGCCACCCACGCCACGCCCGAAGCGCGCCACGCGCCGAGCGTATCGAACTGGAGCGTCGCGCCCGCGTGCGGCATTGCGGCGCCCACGGCCCGCAGGGCCGGCAGGCTCTGCGAAGGGACGTCGCCCAGGAATGCGAGGGTGAGATGCACGTGCTCACCGGAGATCGCGCGGCCTCGCGAGCGGCGCGCGACGTCCTTGGCGAGCGATATGAACTGCAGGCGAACGGGCTCGTCGGGGACGAGCGCGAAAAACGCGCGAATGCGGCCAGACGCCTGCTGCGCGTCCTCCGTGGACGGTGATACGGTCGGTTCCATAAGTAGTTCCGACCGCAAACGAACGGGACGGTTCGCACAACATACATCAAGCCGGCGAAGCGCCCGCCTTAGACAAAAAAACGGGGCGACCGCGTCGCCCCGTCCGATACACGCGTCGCGCGCGTGCCTACGCGTTGGCCACCGACAACTGCGTCTTCGGCGCCTCGAAGAACTGCTCGTCCTCGGTCGAGTTCTTGAGCGCGGTGGTCGAGGCCTGGCTGCCCTGGATCGTCGTGGTGACCGCGTCGAAGTAGCTCGTGCCCACCTCGCGCTGGTGCTTCACCGCCGTGAAGCCCTTCGACGCGGCGGCGAACTCCGCCTCCTGCAGCTCGACGAAGGCGCTCATGTTGTTCCTCGCGTAGCCGTGCGC
>CAZIZD010000367.1:0-4664 GCA_964543615.1 uncultured Alcaligenaceae bacterium
CTGTGAAGCGGCCGGAACCCGGCAGCCCATCGCCTATGAACCGCGCGTCGACAGCCTCTGCAGGCGGCACCCGGAAATGGGCCCCTGCCAGTACGAGCGCGATCAGTGCCGGGCCAAGGGCGGGCGTGTGTTCACCGCACGCGGCGAGGAGGTCACGCTGGCCGTCGAGGCCGAGTACGACAAGGTCGTGCGGCGCGTCCGCTTCCAGGCGGACGGCGGAAAGAAGTGATCGGCCGCCAAAGCACTGCGGGAGTCGACTGCTTCGATTCGGTTCCGGCCGTCGTCTTCAGGGTTCCTTGACCGCGAACGTGTTGCACTTGCGCGGATCGCCGCTCGCGAGACCCTGGCGGAACCAGTAGCTGCGCTGCGCCGCGGTGCCGTGGGTGAAGGCGTCCGGCGAGACCCGTCCCTTCGTGATGTTGTCGTCGCCGACGGCGGCGGCGGCGCGCAGGCCTTCCTCCACGTCGCCCGGCTCCAGCATGTTCCGCTTGGCGGCGTAGTACCCCCACACGCCCGCGTAACAGTCGGCCTGGAGCTCGAGCCTCACCGACATCGCGTTGCGCGCGCGCCCGTCGCCGCGCGCGGTCGCTGCTTCGAATTTCTCCATCGTCCCGAGCTGGTTTTGCACGTGATGGCCGATTTCGTGCGCGATGACGTAGGCGTTGGCGAAGTCGCCCGGCGCGCCGAAGCGTCGCGAGAGCTCGTTGAAGAACGCCATATCGAGATAGACGTCCTGGTCCGCGGGGCAATAGAAGGGCCCGCTCGCGGCGCTGGCGGCGCCACACGCCGAGCGCGTCGAGCCGCGGTACTCCACGAGCTTGGGCGGCCGATACTGCGCGCCCATGTTCTTGAACAGCGCGGTCCACACGTCCTCGGTGTCGCCGACCACGCGGCGCACCATGTCGAATGCGGGGTCCTTTGCCGCGCGCTGCTCGTTCGATTGCTGGGGCACCGGCTGCTGCGGCGCCGTCGCGACCTGCCCGCCGCCGTCGAGCGAGCTCAAGATCGTCATCGGGTTGATGCCGAAGATGAGGCTCACCACCACGATCAGGATGACCGCGCCGCCGCCCAGGCGCATGCCGCCGCCCCCGATGGGAAATCCGCCGCCGCCGCTTCCTCGCTGCTCGACGTTGTCGCTCGGCCGCATGTCGCCCCAACGCATCGCGCTCTCCTTCGATGAACCGCTAGGGCGATTCTACTTCGCCTGGGCGATGGCCCTCGCCAAATCCTGGTACTCGTCGCATCGCTTGGTGCAGATGCGCTCCAATGCCTCGAGATGCTCCTGCGCCTTGGCCTTGTCGCCGACGAGGAGATAAGTCTCCCCGATGTACTCGTGCGCGCCCCTGTGCTTGGGATCGAGCCGCAGTGCCTCGCGGTAGTGGCGCAGCGCGAGGTCGAACTTCTTCTGGTTGCGGTAGGCGTATCCGAGGAGGTTCTGCGCATCCGCGTTGACGGGATCGACGTTGACGTAGCGCGAGAGGTAGGAAACCGCCTGGCCCCAGTCCTTGGCCTTGATCGCCTCGAAGCCCTGCTCGAAGTCGGGATTGGTCACCGGCTGCGTGACGGCGGCATCGGCGAGTGCCGTCATGGGCATGGCCAGCGCGATCGCGGCCGCGAGGAGTCGCACCGCGCGCCTCATGGCTTGAGCGCCCGGTACAGGAACGGCAGGCTCACGTCCATCCGGTAGTCGATCGACGAGTGCGTGTCGTCGAACTCCTCGTAGACGTGCGCGATGCGGTGCTTCGCGAGCTCGCGCGAGAGAATGCGCGCGCCGTAGTGCAGGTGGTACTGGTCGCGCCATCCGCAATCGACGTAGATGCCGTGCAGGCTGCGCAGTGCGCGCGCATGGGCGCCCACCATGTGGATCGGATCGTTCTCGCGCCAGCGCGCCCAGCGCCGCGGGATGATCTCGCCGGTGTCGAGATCGACGGGTAGGCGGAAGCCCAGCGGCGCGCGCGGATCGGGATCGTAGGTGGCGGCCATCGCGATCTCCATCAGGGTGTGCACCTCCGCGTCGTTCATCTTCTCCTTGCTCCACAGGGCCTCGAGGAAGCGCTTCACGCGGCCGTCGTCGCGCCCGTCCGCCGCGCGCCTCGCGCGTTGCGCCTGCTTGCCCGCGCGCAGCGCGGGGCGCCGGTAGCGCGCGAGCTCGTTGAGGGTCCGCGGCCAGTCCGGGAGATAGCACCACTCGAAATATGCGTCGCCCGAGTGGTCGGCGATTGCGCCCCAGAACTCCGCGTACTTCATGCCGTGGACGATCGCGCCGTAGCCGCCCGACGACTTGCCGAAGCAGCCGCGGTGGTCGCGCGAGGCGAGGGTGCGGAACTCGCGATCGACGAGGGGAATGATCTCCCGCGTCAGGTAATCGGCATAGCGGCCCACGGCGGAGGAGTTCACGTACTGGTTGCCGCCGAGCGCCGTGAAGCAATCGGGAAAGACGATGATCGCCGGTCCCATCTTGCGTTCCGCGACGAGACGCGCGGCGCGCTCGGCCAGGTTCTCGTCGAATGGCTTCCAGTTGAGGTGGGCGGGCCCCGAGCCCGTGAAGCCGACGAGGTCGTACAGCACGGGATAGCGGCGCCCGCGCCCGCTTCCGCTGCCGCGCACCGTACCGTCGTGATATCCGGGCGGCAGCCAGACGGCGACCTTGCGGACGTGCGGATCGCCGAGGGGGTTGTCCGCGAGGACGTGCGACGTGTGCTCGAGGACCACGACGCTTCCGGAGGGGTGCATTGCGCGCTTGCGAGCCATGAGGGTCCGTGGAGTGAAGAGGCGCGCCGATTGTGCCCCGCCTTCATGGCGCACGGCAAATGCCGCGTGACCGCATGACGCTTGCGCGCGGACCGCATGGGCGCGTGTACGATCGGAACAGGAATGGAGTCCCGGAGACCGGTCGACGGCCGGCCGCAGGCGAGGAGGTGCACGTGAAGAGCACGCAACGTTGGGGCGCGGCCTTCGCCGCGGCGGTCTGCGCGGGGCTCGCCGCGGGAGCGCAGGCGAGCGAGCACACGATCGCCGAATGCATCGAGGGCTCCGAGTTCATCGGCAACGCCGCGCACGCGCGGGAGAACGGCATGTCGCGCGAGGCGTTCCTCTCCCGCCTCGAGGAGGACTTCCAGCTGATCAAGGCGTATCCGCCGCAGATGCGGTGGTTCGCGAAGGATCGCGAGGACGAAGCTTTTCTCTACGAGTCGGCGCGCGACGTCTTCGACCAGCCGCAAACGCCGGAGCGACATCGCGCGCGTTTCCTGGCCGCGTGTCTGGGCCGGGGCAAGGCATAGGGGAACGCGATCACTGGAGGGCCTGCCTCGCCTCGTCGAGCGTGGGCGCGCTGGGACGCTCGGCGTCGTCGCCTACCTTCATCATCTTCCAGCCGGTGAGGTCCATCGAATCGGGAAGCGCGGGACGCGCCGGACCGAAGTAGACCGTGCCCTCGAGCCTGACAGTCTCGGTCTTTGCCGCGATGGCGTTGCCGTAACGGTCGACGGGGCGGTATTGCAGGCGCAGTGAAAACCCCACCTTGTCGGGGCCGGCGCGGCGCACCGCGCCCGTCATCGACCAGGGTGCCCCGTACAACACCGCCTTGCGCGGCGCGTCGGTACGAAGGTATTGCGAGTTGCTCGACGCCCTGATCGCCTGCGGCGCGTTCACGTCCGAGGGCGGTCCGAGGAACCCCAGGTCGAGGAGCAGGGCCGAAAGCCTCGACATGAGGATCGGCGCGGTGACCATGTAGTCGATGATGTTCCCGGGATCGGGAAACTTCTCGCGCGACCGGAAGGCCATGCCGTCGATGCCGAAGAGCACGATCTCGCCGCCGCGCGTGTCCTTCCCCGATTGCTCGCGGTAGGTCACGTGCATCTCGCCGTTGGCCGCCTGCTCGAGCTCGTAGCGGGCCGAGAAGTTGCCTGGTGCCGTGACCTTGATGTCGGCCTGGGAGAACTGCGTCCAGCGACCCGCGGGACACAGGGCCGACCACTTGGACGGTCCGCACTCGCGGTGATCGGCGCCCGGCATACGCAGGCTGCCTGGCACTTGCGGCAGCGACGGCGTTTCCGGCAGCGGCGCGGCGGCGGGGGGCACTTGCGCACCCGCGCTCGCGGCGCAGAGCAGCACGAACAGCAGGACGGTCGGGCGAGCCATGGTGGGACCGGATTCTAACCGGCGGCCCCCATGGCTCGCCGCGCCGTCACGACCTGCGGCGCCCGGCACCCGACGGGTGCGCGGCCGCCGCTGTGCGTTCGCGTCAGGCCGCGACGGCTTCGTCCGTCCGCTCGACGGCGAGCACGTGCGCCGCCGCCCCCACCACCGCCGCGATGCGTCCGACGTCGCGCAGCTGCTGCGTCGTGAAACCCGACTGCGCGAGGAGCCCGTAATGCGAGCGCACGCAGAACTCGCACTTGCCGACGATCGAAGCCGCGAGCGCGTACAGCTCGAAGGTCACGCGATCGACGCCGCCGTGCGTCGCGTACGCGTTCATGCGCAACTCCGGACGCACCGTCTTCAGTGCCTCGTCGCCGCTCATCTCCACGAACGGGTACCAAACGTTGTTCATGCCCATCAGCGCGGCCGCGGTGAGCGCCGCGTTGCGGTGGACATCATCCAGCGTGCCGTCGCCGCGGATCGCGTCCACGAGCACCGGCGATTTCGCCGCGAACGCCGCAGCG
>CAZIZD010000368.1:0-4656 GCA_964543615.1 uncultured Alcaligenaceae bacterium
TCCTCGCGCTGCATGCATGCGCGTCGTGATTTCCCGACAACTCGCGCTCGATGTCCGCAGCGTTGAACCGCGATTGGGCAATGTCTCACCAAAAGCGCGCGTGTTCCTGTGCCTTCAACGCGCGAGGGCGCATTCGGGTATACGAGATGTACGGGCATGTCGGACACACGCGCGCAGGCCGATCGGAGAAACGCCGTCAGGCGTGAACCGCGTTCAAAGTGGGCGCCTCAGTTTCGGCGTCGTCACTTCGCGATGGCAACGCGGGTGACGATCTGCGGCGCACCCTCGATCGGGGCACTGGCCGCTAAGCGTGGTCCGCCGCCTGCGCGTGCTACGCTCGCCGCGCTCCAAAGGGAGAGCTTCGCGGTCCACGCCATGATCGACAAACTGGAGGATGCTCCGAAGGCGCGTGCGGCCGCCGCGCCGGCGGGCGGGGCCCATCGCGCATCGCATGTGGCCGCGGTTCCCCTCGCTACGTCGCGCTCGTCTTGGTTCTCCCTGTTGTCGTCATGGCTGCCGTTCGTCGCTGCGGTGGCGGTGCCCCTCGTCACCCTGGCCGTGATGGGCGTCGTGAGCTTCCGGCAGAGCGAGCGCGAGGCCGAACTGCGTAGCCAGCGGACGGCCCAGGTGCTGGCCGAGCACTCGCTGCGCACCTTTCGCGCCCACGACCTCATCATCCGCGCCGTGGACGGACACATGGCGGGCTGGGACTGGAACACGATCAGCACTTCGCGCGAACTGCACGAGTTCTTCCAGCGGCTGCGCAGCGGGGCGGACGACATCAACACCATCTTCGTCGTCGGCCCCACCGGGCGCGAGGGCAACAGCAGCCTGGTCTTTCCACTCACGGCCGACATGGGAGGGCGGCCGTTCTACGAGGAGCTGCGCCGGAAGCGCGGCCTGCACGTCAGCGATCCGGACGTCGGGCGCATCAACAAGCAGCGCTATTTCAGCTTTACACGGCGCAGGAGCGCCGGCGACGACGCGTTCGACGGCGTCATCTCCATCTCGGTCAACCCCGCCTACTTCGAATCCTTCTACAAGGCCATCGCCGAGGACCCCACCGACTCGGTGTCGCTCGTGCGCGCGGACGGGCTGATGCTCGTACGCGTGCCTGAGCTGGCCCCATCGCGCCGCATGGCCAGCGGACTCATGGCGCGAGTCTCGGATCAGCCGCAGGCCGGCACATTCTCCGCGCGCGGGGCCGTCGATGGCGTCGAGCGAATCTACTCGTACCAGCGCGTCGGCGACTATCCGCTCTACGCCGCGTACGGTCTGTCCTATGCCACCGTCTGGGCCACGTGGCGGCGCAACATGCTCGCTTACGCGACGGTGTGCCTTAGCGCGATCGCGCTCCTGATCGCGGCCGCGGCGCTCGTGCTGCGGCACACCCGGCGCGAGCGCGAGGCCGCCGATCGTTACGTGCAGGAGACGGCGCGGCGCATGGCGGCCGAGGAAACCAATCGCGCGAAGGACGAGTTCCTCGCAACTCTTGGCCACGAGCTGCGCAATCCTCTCGCGGCCATATCGGCGAGCGCCGAGATCCTGCGGCGCGGTCCTTCCGGCGATGCCGGCGGCGCGGCGGTAGGCATCATCGCCCGGCAGGTCGAACACCTGCATCGCCTGTTGAACGACCTGCTCGACGTCGCACGAACGATCTACGGAAAGATGACGCTCGATCGGCAGGTCGTGTCGCTCGCGGATGTCGCGGCGAGCGTGGCTACCACTTACCCGGGTGCGATACGGCAGGAGGTTTCCATCGAGGTTGGCGGCGCGCGCGGCTGGACGCTTGCGGATCCCACGCGCCTGCGGCAGATCGTCACCAACCTCGTCGACAACGCACAGAAGTACGGTGCGTCGCATGTCGCGATCGAGGTGCGCGAGCTCGACGGTTGGGTCGAGCTTTCCGTGGCCGACGACGGCGGCGGCATCGCGCAAGAGCTCCTGCCTTCCCTGTTCGAGCCGTTCGTTCAGGGCAAGCAGCCGCTCGACCGCTCGACGGGTGGACTCGGCCTGGGCCTTGCGCTGTGCCAGCGCCTCGCGGTCGCGCATGGCGGAACGCTCGGCGTGCGCAGCGAAGGCGCCGGTCGCGGGAGCACGTTCACTCTGCGCCTGCCCGCGGCTGCGCCGCCCGATGTGGACACGCCCAAAGCCGTGGAGCGCTTGCCGATCGCGCGCACCCGCGTTCTGGTCGTCGAAGACCAGGCCGATGCGCGCGACAGCCTGCGCCTGTTGCTCGAGCTCGACGGCTACTTAGTGGAGGTCGCGTCGTCGGGCCGCGAAGGCATCGTCAAGTTCGAGACGTTTCACCCCGACGCGCTGCTCGTCGACATCGGGCTGCCTCGAATGAACGGTTACGAGTTCGCGCGCGAGATCCGGTCGCGGGAAGCGGGAAAGGCGGTCCGGCTCATTGCGATCTCGGGCTACGGCCAGCCGGACGACAGGCAGAGGGCGTTTGAGGCTGGGTTCGACTTCCACGCCACGAAGCCCGTTGACTACGACGAGCTGACGCGAGGTCTTGTGCGGAGCGCACCGGCACAAGGGCCGGAGGAGCAGCCTCGCCAGGGGTGAGGGCGGACAGGGAGGCACTCGGGACGGGCCCGGGGTCTCCAGGTCCTCCAGACCCGGTACCCCCTGCGGCCGTGGCGTACCACGGTCGCCGATAACCCCTAGCTCAACCTAGAACCGGGACAGTGTGTCCGGCTGGAGGTCGCTGGCGATGGGGAGGGAAGGCGGCGCGCTGCGGGCGCGCTTGACGTCGGCCCGCCGCGCCAGCTGAATCATGGCGCTGGCGGCAAACCCGATGAGGGAGCCGAGCCAGAACGTTACCAGGAGCAGTATCCAGCTATCGAATTCCATGCAAAATCCCCCACTGGGATCGTTGTTGTAATGATCAAGCTGACCTCTTCAGCATGATAGTCACAAATTCGACATTTACCAGTAGGACTTCGGCTTACCCGCTTGGGTACATTTACATCGTGCAGGCCCGAGACTTACTTCCGAGACTTACTTGGCCCCGTGTCGGGCCAGGACGACACCGACCGTGCGTATCAGGAGTTTCAAATCGAGGGCCAGCGAGCGCTGCTTGATGTAGCGAAGGTCCATGCGCACCATCTCGTCGAATGAGACCCGGCTGCGCCCCTCGACTTGCCAGAGGCCCGTGATGCCCGGCCGAACTTCGAGGATGCGGCGAAGGTGCCAGGACTGGTATTGCTCCGCTTCGTACGAGAGCGGGGGGCGAGGACCGACGAGGCTCATATCACCCTTGAGCACGTTGAAGAGCTGCGGCAGCTCGTCGATGCTCGTGCTACGGATGAAGCGCCCGACCGGCGTGACTCGGGGGTCGTTCTTGATCTTGAAGAGCGGATCGCCCGAAGACTGCTGATTGATGTCGGCGTGCTTGCCCTGGATCAGGCTCGACACGAATTCGCGATGGATGCGGTCGTCGTTCGACGGGCGCATCGACCGGAACTTGTAGAAGTCGAACGGGACCCCACCTCTCCCGAGCCGTGACTGCCGGAAGATGATCGGGCCTGGGGATGTCAGGGCGACGGCGAGGGCGGTCGCAACCATGATTGGCGCCAAGGCGAAGATGAGCAGGAGGCTCAGCACGACGTCGAGGACGCGCTTCGCAGCGTCTTCGAACGCACGGTACGGGACCGGGGACTCGTCCCCGAATGCGGAGGCTTCGTCCGGGACACCTTGTCCGCTCGCAATTCCGTCGAACGCATCGTCTGGATAGGTCGAGGCCGTGGCCGAAATTCGAAGATCATGCATCCGATCCGCGACTTTGCGAACGAAGGCGCGGGCTCCGTCCTTGCCGGTGCCGGGCAGCAGCACGCCGACCACGCCCGTGGCGAGCTCGCCGACGATGTCCGTCTCGCGACGCGATGAATTGATCGTCTCCCTAAGCTGCATGGAGGTCCACTGCCCGTGATTGCCGGCTCCGACATGCCAACGCACGATGGAAAGCGGCAACCGCGAGCGATCTGCGCGCCGCTTCTCGCGCTCCAGTTCGCGCAGGAACGCGTCACGATCAACGATTTCGTGGACGCAGTGGCGTGCGGCTGTCTCGGGGGCGAGCCTCGACTGGTCAGGCGCATTGTTCGCAGCCTCGGGGACGGACTTCTGAGGTGGCATGCGAAACGTCCCCGCTTGCCGCATCAGCGTGCGGACCACATCCGCACTTGCGGACGAGGAAGGCGAGGAGCGAAGTTTGAATGCCAACGGATGCTCGCTCGCGAATCAGGCAACACGCCGCAGCAACTGTTGCGTTGCAACAGGCAAGCGATTCCACACCGAGGGACACCCTGCGGCGGACTCGCCAATGATTGCTTGAGCACCCATGGTCGACACGGCGGCGAGTTCGAGAAGTGGCATAGAAGTGAAGAGAATGCACGCATTCTGCAAATTGTTCAATTGCTGCCTGTCGTGCCAAGCAGGAATAGCAGCCTTATTCAGCACGTAATGTTCGCCTTGACCAACGGACCGGGCTTATCATCCATTTCGATCACAAGCCTTCGCGGACCTTCTGCGGCGCACCTCCCGCTCGGGCACTACAATCTGTAGGTTTCATCCCGTTACACTTATGATTACCAAACAATAATGACAGTAATGGCGATGGTCCCCCCTGCTTGTCCCCGTGCGGGAGGGTCG
>CAZIZD010000369.1:0-4629 GCA_964543615.1 uncultured Alcaligenaceae bacterium
ATGCATAATCGGTTGCGGTTCCCCCACACGCCATGCACGCTCCTTCACGCATCGATCGCACGATCACGCTGGTGGTGCTCGCCGTTCTCGTGGCCGGCGTGTACCTCGTGCTGCAGCCGTTCCTGTCGGCCATCGTATGGGCGGCCATCCTCGTCGCGACGACGTGGCCCGTGTTCCACTGGCTCGAGCGCCGCACCGGACAGCCGGCCGCCTCGGCCACGCTCATGACGGTACTGATCCTGATGGTTGTCGTGGCGCCGTTCGTGATCGTCGGTGCGACGCTCGCCGAGAACGCCGAGCGCGTCGGCGACTACGCGCGCGGCGTCATCGAGCGCGGGCCGCCGTCGCCGCCGGAATGGGTGTCGAAGATTCCGCTCGTGGGCGAGCGCGCATCCGCTTACTGGTCGACCCTGTCGCACGACACGGCGGGTCTGCTCGACGAGCTGCGGCGCTTCCTCGATCCCGCGCGTCAGTTCGCGTTCCGGCTTGGCGCCGTGGTCGGCGACGGCCTCCTGCAGCTCACGCTGTCGGTGCTGATCGCGTTCTTCTTCTATCGCGATGGCGAAGCGATCATGGCGCGCGTGCGCGCGGCGGTGGAGCGCATCTCGCCTGCGCGTGGCGAGCATATGCTCGACGTCGCGGGCGCGACGACGCGTGCGGTCGTGTACGGGATCCTCGGCACCGCGCTCGCGCAAGGCGTGCTCATGGCCATCGGTCTCTACATCGCAGGCTTCAAGGCGGCCCCGCTGCTCGGGCTCGTGACGTTCTTCCTGTCGCCGGTGCCGGTGGGCCCGCCGCTCGTGTGGATTCCCGCGGGCCTCTACCTCATCTTCGGCCTGGGCGAGACGGCGTGGGGCATCTTCGTGCTGCTGTGGGGGCTCCTCGTCGTGTCGTCGGTCGACAACCTGCTGAAGCCGTTCCTCATCAGCCGCGGCAGCGACCTGCCGTTCATGCTCGTGATCCTCGGCGTGTTCGGCGGCGTGATCGCCTTCGGATTCATCGGCGTCTTCCTCGGGCCCGTGCTGCTTGCGCTGGCCTTCGTGCTGCTCAAGGAGTGGGCCGCCCCCGGCAAGTGACGGCCCCGCACATGGCGCTCCGGGAACGGGCGCGCGTCAGACCGGCGAGCAGAACGCCACACCCACCGCGCCAGCGCCTTCCGAGGCCCACGAGCGGTTCTTCATCGCGCGCTGCACGGAGAGGTCCACCGTGTAGCGATGATTGGCGTCGCGGCGATTGTTGAAGAAGCGATACACGGGAAGTGTGTCCGCGGGGCACGTGCCCTTGCTGTCCGGCACCTGGACGTAGAACGCGTTGCCGGTCTCGAGCGTCCAGATGCCGGGCCAGTTGTTGAGCACGGCGATGCATTCCTCGGTGCTGGCCGAGTAGTAGTGCGAGTCGATCAGCACGGTGATGGGCGCGTAGAAGCGGCACACCGGCTTCGCGCCCACCGGCGCGCTCAGCTGGTCGAGATACGCGTAGAAGTAGAGCCCCGTGCGCTTGAAGATGCCCGAAAGGTTTGCATCGACTGCCGCGATTTCCGCGGGATTGGCCGTGATGAAGTAGTGATCGAGGTCGGCGCGGTAGTACTCCACGACCGGATACGCGCCCGGCGGCGGCGATCCGCCCGGCACGAGGCTGCCGACCGCGGCGCCCGCATCCAGCATGCCCGCACCGCAGATGTTGGGCACCGAGCAGGTCGTGCCCTTGGGGAAGATGCGCGCCGTGCCCGTCACGAGATCGAGCACGCGCCCGCTCGTGATGAGCCCGTCGCGCGCAAGCAGCAGCGCGGCGGCGCCCGCGACCATGGGGGCCGCGAAGCTCGTGCCGCGCGCGAACGCGTAGTTGGGATTGGTCGGGACCGTGTCGCCTTCGTAGTGCAGGCTCACCATGAGGTCGTTGTACGGAAGGTCGCCGCCCGGCGCGGTGAGGTCGATGCGCGGACCGAAGTTGGAATAGCTCGTGAGGGCGCCACCCGTGGTGTGGGCGCCGACGGTGATCACGCCGCTGCAGTTCGCGGGCGTGAAGTCCATCGCCTCGAGCGACGAGTTGCCCGCGGCCACCACCACGACTGCACCGTGCGCGATCGCGTCGTCGATGGCTTCCTGGATCGACTGGTCGCAGGGACCGTAGCCGCCGAGGCTCAGGTTGATGACCTTGGCCGGCGTGGTGTTGGGCGGTGCGCCCGCGATGTTCACGCCGGACGACCACAGCACGCCGGCCAGGATGTCGTCGAAGGTGCCCCCGCACATGCCGAGCGCGCGCACGGGGAGGATGTTGGCGTTGGCCGCGATGCCCGCGATGCCGATGCCGTTGTTCGTGTTGGCCGCGATGAGCCCCGACACGAAGAGACCGTGGAAGAAGCTCGGCTCCGAATACGGGCCGCATTCGCCGCTGCTCCAGTCGCCTTCGTCGCGCGGGTTGGGATCGCGCGCGTTGCCGTCGCGTGCGCGCGCGGCGTCGGCGATGAAGTCGTAGCCCGGCAGCACGCGTCCTTCGAGGTCGGGGTGCGGAAGAATTCCGGTGTCGACCACCGCGACGGTCACCCCCGCGGCGCTCGGCTGCAGCGTCCACGCGGTCTCGGCGTTGATGCCCGCGACGAGGCCCTGCAACGCCCACTGCGCGCCGAAGTAAGGATCGTTGGGCGCCGCGAAAGGGCGCGCGGTGCGCACCGGATCGGCGTATTGCACGTCCGCCTCTTCCTGGATCTGCTGCGCCATCTCGACGAGACGCTCGGGCGACTGCGCGAACGGAACGCTCAGCACGGACACCTGCGCGATCTGGCGCTCGAACGACACGGGCATGCCGATGCGCTTGGCGACGCGGTTGAGGAAATCGGGGCCGACCGGCGCGGCGCCATCCTTCAGCCGCACCATGAGACGCTGGCCCTGCACGTCGGCATCGGCGAGCACGGCCTTGCGCTTGGCCATGGCGGGATCGATGGGTTCCGCCCACAGGACGCTGCGATCCACCCGGAGCTTGCGCACGAGAGCCTTCGCCGCGGTCTCGTCGACGGGTGTCGCGAGCGCGAGCTCGAGTGCGCCCGTGCGCGTGGTGCCCTTGAGCGTGACCTTGGTGCCGAGGAGCGCCTCGAGACGCGCCTGCTGCGCGGCGGGAAGCTCGCTCCAGCCTGCCGCATACGGATGCAGCATCACGCGCAGCGATGAGACCGTGCCCGCGCAGGCGAGCGTGGCCGATGCGAACAGCGCGGCGCCCAGGGCGGCGCGACGGAACGTCGACGTCGACATGCGAATGCTCCCTCGAAAGGTTCCGCCGGCGGGTTCTCTTTGGGTTAAGTCCGCAACGACGTCCGGCAGGAACGTTCTATGCCGCGAGCATACGCCGGCATTACATCGAAGTGGAAGCCCAACCGCCTAAAAGGACTACTGTTTTGGACGAGCGGCGAGGTTCGACTGCCCGTCGCGCTAGGCGCTTCCCGGCTTGCTCGCGGCGCGCTCACGCTCGCGCGACATGTCGTCGCGGAACGGGGCGAGGGTCGTGACCATCTGCGCGAACACCTTGGGATTGGCGGCGATCACCTGGCCGCCGAACAGGTAGTTCTCGTTGCCGGAAAGATCGCCGATGAGGCCGCCCGCCTCGAGGACGAGCAGGCTTCCCGCCGCGACGTCCCAGGGATTGAGTCCCACTTCCCAGAAGCCGTCGTAGAACCCCGCCGCGACGTAGGCGAGATCGAGCGCCGCCGCCCCGGGCCTGCGCAGGCCGGCGGTGTGCGTGATCATCGTCTTCATCATCTGCAGGTAGGTGTCGAGGTAGCTGCCGTCGCGGAACGGGAAGCCCGTGCCGACGAGGCAGTCGCGCAGGTGCGTGCGGCGCGAGACGCGGATGCGGCGGTCGTTGAGGAACGCGCCGCGCCCGCGCGTGGCAGTGAACAGGTCGTTGCGTACAGGGTCGTAGATGACGCCTTGCTGCACCACGTTCTTGTGCGCGAGGGCGATCGAGACGCAGTACTGCGGGAAGCCGTGCAGGAAGTTGGTGGTGCCGTCGAGGGGATCGATGATCCACACGTAATCGGCGTCGGGGTTGGCGCCCTTGTTGGTGCCTTCCTCGGCGAGGATCGCGTGATCGGGATACGCCGCGAGGAGCGTCTCGACGATCGCCGCCTCGGCGCCCCGGTCGATCTCGCTCACGAAGTCCTTGGGCCCCTTGGCCGTGACCGTGAGAAGATCGAGATCGCGCGCGCCGCGGTTGATGATGTTGCCGGCGCGTCTTGCGGCCTTCACGGCCGTCGTGAGCATCGGATGCATGGGCGACATTCTACCTGCGACTGAAATGACGCCGTTCGCGCGCACGCGCATCGTGCTCGTGCGCACGTCGCTGCCCGCGAACATCGGCGCGGCGGCGCGCGCCATGTTCACCATGGGACTGACGCGCCTCGTGCTGGTGGCGCCGGCGTCCTTCCCGCATCCGGACGCGGAGTCGCTGGCCACCGGTGCTGCGCCCGTTCTCGCCGCCGCCACGGTGGTCTCCTCGATCGAGGACGCGCTCGCGGGTTGTGCGCTCGCGGTGGGATTGTCCGCGCGTCTGCGGGCGTTCGCGGGACGGGTCATGGCCGTGCGCGAGGCGGCGCAGGAGGCGATCGCGCGGTCGCGCGAGGGCGACGTCGCGCTCGTG
>CAZIZD010000370.1:0-584 GCA_964543615.1 uncultured Alcaligenaceae bacterium
GCTCAACGCCGGCACCATCAACATCGGCAGCACGCAGCACCTTGCCGCCGAGCTCTTCAAGTCGCAGACGGGCATGGACCTCACGATCGTGCCTTACAAGAGTTCCCCCGACGTCGTCGCGGCGCTGAAAGCAAAGGACGTGCAGGTGGTGTTCGAAATCCTGCCGCCGCTCGTGCCGCAGATCAGGAGCGGCTGGATGAAAGCGCTTGCGGTCACCGGCGAGCAGCGCTTTCCCGGCCTGCCGAACGTGCCGACGGCGGTCGAGGGCGGGCTCAAAAAATACAAGGTGACGTCGTGGAACGGTATCGCTGTGCCCTCAGGTACGCCGGCGGCGGTCGTCGCGCATCTCAACAAGGAGATCAATGCGGCGGTCGCGCTGCCGGAGATCAAGCAGAGGCTCCTCGACCTTGGCGTCGAGGCGCGCGGGTCGACGCCACAGGCGCTCGAGCAGCTCCTCGTTGCCGAGATCGGCAAGTGGAAGCAGGTCGTCGAGCGCGCGAAGATCGAGAAACAGTAGGGCAAGGGGTGCCAACGTGAAATTCGAGAAGACACCGGGATGGCTGGACTGGTACGCAGGTCCGTCG
>CAZIZD010000370.1:594-4619 GCA_964543615.1 uncultured Alcaligenaceae bacterium
GGCGTTCAAGGTTCCACCGGGCAGCGTCGACGCGCATTGCCACGTCTTCGGACCGGGTGAGGAGTTTCCGTTCGCGCCGGAGCGCAAATACACGCCGTGCGACGCGTCGAAGGACCAGCTGTATGCCCTGCGTGATCACTTGGGCTTCGCGCGCAACGTCGTCGTGCAGGCGACGTGCCATGGCGCGGACAACCGGGCGATGGTCGACGCCGTAAAGTCGAGCAAGGGCCGTGCGCGCGGGGTGGCGACCGTTCGCCGCGACATTACGGAGGCGCAATTGCGCGAGCTGCACGAGGCCGGTGTGCGCGGTGTGCGGTTCAACTTCGTCAAGCGCCTCGTGGACTTCACGCCCAAGGACGAGCTCAACGAGATCGCGGCCCGCATCCACGAGCTCGGCTGGCACGTGGTCATCTATTTTGAGGCGCAGGACCTGCCGGAACTGTGGGACTTCTTCACGGCCCTGCCGACGACGGTCGTCGTCGATCACATGGGACGGCCCGATGTGACCAAACCGGTCGACGGGCCGCAGTTCGAGCTCTTCATTAAGTTCATGCGCGATCACGGCAACGTCTGGAGCAAGGTGAGCTGCCCGGAACGGTTGTCGGTGGGCGGCCCGCCCGCATTGAACGGCGAGCGCAACGCGTATCGCGACGTGCAGCCGTTCGCGCGGCGCATCGTCGAGACGTTTCCCGACCGTGTGCTGTGGGGCACCGACTGGCCGCATCCCAATCTCAAGAACCACATGCCGGACGACGGGCTGCTGGTCGACTTCATCCCGCACATCGCGTGCACGCCCGAGTTGCAGCGCAAGCTGCTGGTCGACAATCCGATGCGTCTGTACTGGCCGGAGGATATCTAGATGGCGCTCGACAAGCCGTACAAGGACATTCCCGGCACGACGATCTTCGACGCGGATCAGTCGCGCAAGGGCTACTGGCTGAACCAGTTCTGCATGTCGCTCATGAAAGCGGAGAACCGCGAGCGCTTCAAGGCCAACGAGCGCGCCTACCTCGACGAATGGGCGATGACGGAGGAGCAGAAGCAGGCGGTGCTCGCTCGCGACCTCAATCGCTGCATCGCGCTCGGCGGCAACATCTACTTCCTCGCCAAGGTCGGCGCCACCGATGGCAAGTCGTTCCAGCAGATGGCGGGCAGCATGACAGGCCTCACCGAAGAGCAGTACCGCGACATGATGGTGAAGGGCGGCCGCTCGGCGGAAGGCAACCGTCGTCTCGGCGAGCACGGCGACGCGCAGCCCAAGAGAAGGAGCTCCTGATCGTGGCACACATCACATCATCGGTTTACACCTCGCACGTGCCCGCCGTCGGGGCCGCGCTCGACCTCGGTAAGACCGGCGAGCCTTACTGGGCCAAGGTATTCAACGGCTACGAGTTCTCCAAGGAGTGGGAACGGCAACAGCGGCCGGACGTCATCTTCCTGGTATACAACGATCACGCTACCGCGTTCTCGCTCGAGATAATCCCGACATTCGCAATCGGCACGGCCGCCGAGTTCAAGCCCGCCGACGAAGGCTGGGGTCCGCGTCCCGTGCCCAAGGTCATCGGCCATCCCGAGCTCGCGTCGCACATCGCGCAGAGCGTGATCCAGGACGACTTCGACCTCACCATCGTCAACAAGATGGACGTGGACCACGGACTCACGGTTCCGCTGTCGCTCATGTTCGGGCAGCCGCAGGCGTGGCCCTGCCCGGTCATTCCGTTTGCAGTGAACGTGGTGCAGTACCCGGTGCCGTCGGGTCGGCGCTGCTTCATGCTCGGACAGGCAATCCGCAAGGCGATCGAGTCGTACGACGAGCCCCTGAATGTCCAGATCTGGGGCACGGGCGGCATGAGCCATCAGTTGCAAGGACCTCGTGCGGGCCTCATCAACGCGGAATGGGACAACAGGTTCCTCGACCGTCTCATCGACGATCCAGAAGGTCTATCGAGGATGCCTCATATCGAGTACGTGCGCGAGGCGGGGTCCGAGGGAATTGAGCTTGTCATGTGGCTTATCGCGCGCGGCGCGATGGCCGATATCGCGGGCGGGCCAAGACCCCGCGTCGCGCATCGCTTCTTTCACGTGCCTGCGTCAAATACCGCCGTCGGCCACCTAATACTGGAGAATCGCCAATGAAAGACAAGACGATTAATGTGGCGCTGGCCGGCGCCGGGGCCTTCGGCGTGAAGCACCTCGACGGAATGAAGAACATTCCCGGCATTCGCGTCGTGTCGCTCATCGGCCGTGAACTCGACAAGACGCAGGAGGTGGCCAAGCAATACGACATAGAGCATGTGGGCACTGACCTGTCGGAGTCGCTCGCTATCAAGGATGTCGACGCCGTCATCCTGTGCACACCGACGCAGATGCACGCGGACCAGACGGTGGCATCACTCGAGGCCGGCAAGCACGTGCAGGTTGAGATTCCGCTTGCCGACAGCCTCGCCGGTGCCGAGGCCGCAGCTGCGGCGCAGAAGAAGGCCGGCAAGGTGGCCATGGTCGGGCATACCCGCCGGTTCAATCCAAGTCATCAGTGGGTGCACAACAAGATCAAGGCAGGCGAGTTCAACATCCAGCAGATGGATGTGCAGACATTTTTCTTCCGGCGCACGAACATGAATGCGCTCGGGCAGCCCCGCTCGTGGACCGACCACCTACTCTGGCACCATGCCGCACACACCGTGGATCTCTTCCGCTACCAGACCGGCGGGGAGATCGTGCAGGCGAACGCCATACAGGGCCCGATGCACCCGACGCTCGGCATCGCGATGGACATGTCGATCCAGCTCAAGAGCAGCACCGGCGCCATCTGCACGCTGTCGCTGTCCTTCAACAACGAAGGACCGCTCGGTACATTCTTTCGTTACATCGGCGACACCGGCACGTACATCGCGCGTTACGACGACCTCTTCAACGGCAAGGAAGAGAAGATCGACGTGTCGAAGGTCGCGGTCTCGATGAATGGCATCGAGCTGCAGGACCGTGAATTCTTCTCGGCGATTCGCGAGAACCGCGAACCCAATGCGAGCGTAAACCAGGTGCTGCCGTGCTACCGCACGCTGCACGAGCTCGAGCGCCAGCTGTCGCGCTAGGCCGTCGCCGTGACTTCGCGTATCACGGGCATCTCGTCGATGGCGACGAAGTCGCTACTGGCCGACTTGACCAAGCTCTATGGCGGCGACGTCGCCATTGAATCGGTCGGTGGCGTGGATGCCGCAAAGCGCGTGCAGGCGGGCGAGGCGTTCGACGTCGTGATCCTGGCTTCCGACGCCATCGACAAGCTCGCGGCCGACGGTCGCGTCGCGGCCGGGAGCAAGGTCGACCTGGTGCGGTCAGGGGTTGCAGTCGCCGTGCGTGCGGGCGCGCCGCGACCGGACATCATGAGCGAAGACGCGTTGCGGCGCGCGGTCGTCACCGCGCGCACGCTTGGCTACTCGACGGGCCCGAGTGGCGTGCAGCTGGCGAAGCTCTTCGAGCGATGGGGCATCGCCGACGAGATCAAGGGCAGAATCGTCACAGCGCCTCCGGGCGTGCCCGTCGGCTCGCTGGTCGCCAAAGGCGAGGTCGAGCTCGGCTTCCAGCAGCTGAGCGAGCTCATTCACCTGCCGGGCATCGACGTGCTCGGACCGCTGCCCGACGCCATCCAGATCGTGACGACCTTCTCGGGCGGCGTGTGCGCTGAGTCTGCGCAACCGCAGGCCGCGCGAGACCTCCTCGCTTTCATGGCATCGCCGGCGGCGGTCGACGCGAAGAGACGCCATGGCATGGATCCGGCTTGACAACTCACACCGTCGACCGAGCACGCATGTCGCCACCGCATATCCAACAGCCCATCGTGGTCCCGCAATTGACGGTCGCTTGCCGAAGGAGATCCTCAAGCGGGGCGGGCGATGCAGACAGGCACCCGATATCGAAGCCGATCGGGAACATCGCGCACGCCAAGGTGAGAAGCCTGCAAAATGGTTCGGCGTTCGTCCGCAAATCGAACCAGCCTAGGCGAAGTACAGATGGTCATCTCCCAGCCA
>CAZIZD010000371.1:0-4611 GCA_964543615.1 uncultured Alcaligenaceae bacterium
GCTTCGAGTACACCGCAGCATTGATGCCGTGCGATCCCGCGTTGCCCATGATGAGCGTATAGCCGTCGGGTGCCGACTTCGCGACGTAGTCCGATCCCACCACGCCGCCCGCGCCGGGCTTGTTCTCGACCACGACCTGCGCTCCGAGCGCGGCCGTGAGCTTGTCGGCGACGAGACGCGCGATCACGTCCGGCGCGTCACCCGGCGTGCTGGGCGCGACGATGCGGATGGGCTTGTTCGGATACGGTTGCGCGAGCGCGGGCAACGCACCCGCGGCAAGTGCCAGTGCGACCGCGATACTTGCGAGTATGTGCATCCGTCCTGCTCCCTCGGGATCTTCGGGTTGCCCGGGTGCTTCGTCCAGGGCGCACGACGATCCGGTGGCGTGCGCGAGGCGTATAGTAATTCGGCCAGCCTCATAACGGCTGCGCGAGGGAGACCCCCATGAAGCCCACCCTCCTTGCCGCACTCGTCGCGCTCTCGATGGCATCGACGGCGCCCAGTGCGCAACCTCAACCACGCGCGCCGAAAGCGGCCAAGCCTCCGGCCGCCGCGGCCACCCCCGGCGACGTCGATCCCGAGCGCGTGTTCGGCGCCATCGTCAAAGTGACGTCGCACGCGATTCCCGGTGCGCGCAGCGCGGCCTCGCTCGGCGCCGAGCGCGAGGGCACCGGCGTGGTGATCGGCGAGAACGGACTCATCCTCACCATCGGCTATCTGATCGTCGAGGCGGAGGACGTGAGCGTGGTCGACAGCAAGGGCCGCACGCTGTCCGCGCGCATCGTGGGCTACGACCACGCTTCCGGATTCGGCCTCGTGCGCACGATCGCGCCGCTCGATGCCAAGCCCGTGGCGCTCGGCGATTCTGCCAAGGTCGCGGCGCGCGATCCGGTGCTGATCGCCTCTGCCGGCGACGACAACATCGCGTTCGCCTACGTCGTGAGCAAGCGCGCGTTCTCGGGCAACTGGGAGTACGCGCTCGACGAGGCGCTGTACACGAGCCCGCCCACCATGAACTGGAGCGGCGCTGGACTCTTCGACCGCAATGGCAAGCTGCTTGGCGTCGGATCGCTCATCGTGCGCGAGGCCAACGACGACGAGCCGCGCATCCCCGGCAACATGTTCGTCCCCATCGATCTCTTGAAGCCGATCCTCGCCGACCTCGTGGCCTCCGGGCGCCGCAACGGACCGGCGCGTCCCTGGCTCGGCATCGCCACCGAGGAAGCATCGGGTCGCCTCGTGGTGGCGCGCGTGTCGCCCGACGGACCCGCGGATCGCGCCGGCATCGCGAGCGGCGACATCATCCTCGGCGTCGGCGGCGACACCGTTCGCACCCAGTCCGATTTCTATCGCAAGGTGTGGGCGAAGGGCGGCGCGGGGACGGAGATTCCGCTCAAGGTGCTGCAGGGTGTGGACGTGAAGGAGGTTCCCGTCGCATCCATCGACCGCACCGACTACTTCAAGCGGCCCACCACCTACTGAGCTTCGTTTCGCGGGGCAGCCGCCCCGACGGGTCGCGCTATAGTACGCCCCGCGTGTCCGCCCCGATCGGCTCGCGTCGAAGATGCACGAGCCCGATGACAGGAACCATGAGCGATGAACCGCGGATGGCCGTGGTGTACGACTGGCTGCAGGCCTGGCGCGGCGGCGAGACGGTCCTCGCCGCGGTACTGCGGCTCTATCCGCATGCCGAACTCTTCGCGGTGGTCGACTTCCTTCCGGAAGCGTTGCGCGCGCGCCTCGGCGGCAAGCGCGCGCACACGACGTTCATCCAGCACATCCCCGGCGCGCGCCGGCACTTCCGCTGGATGCTGCCGCTGTTTCCGCGGGCGATCGAGTCGCTCGACGTCTCTTCATACGACTTGGTGATCTCGATCTCGCACGCGGTCGCCAAGGGCGTGCGCACGCACCCCGGCCAGCTACACATCTGCTACTGCAACACGCCCATGCGCTACGCATGGGACTTGCGCTCGCAGTACCTGCCCGAGAACGGGCTCGGCGCGGGCCTGCGCGGACGCCTCGCGCATCGCATGCTCGACCGCCTGCGCGAATGGGACCGGCGCACGAGCAGCCGCGTCACCCACTTCATCGCCAACTCGGGCTTCGTGCGCGAGCGCATCGCTCGCTCGTACCAACGCGACGCCACGGTGATCCACCCGCCCGTCGACACCACGTTCTACACGCCCGCGCCGGGGGCGCCGCGCGAAGGCTACTTCCTGGCGGCGTCGCACTGGGTGCCCTACAAGCGGCTCGACGTCATCGTCGATGCGTTCGCGCGCCTGCCCGATCGCCGCCTGGTGGTCGCGAGCGGCGGCCCCGGCCTCGAGGCCGCCCGCCGCAACGCGCCGCCCAACGTGCGCTTCGAGGGCGACGTTGCGCGCGAGCGCCTGCGCGAGCTCGCGCGCGGCGCGGATGCGTTCGTGTTCGCGGCGGAAGAGGACTTCGGCATCGTGCCGGTCGAGGCGCAGGCCTGCGGCACGCCGGTGATCGCCTTCGGCCGCGGCGGCGCGCGCGAGACGGTGCGTCCGGAGGGATCGGAGCATCCCACCGGCGTGTTCTTCGACGCGCAGACGCCCGAAGCGCTGGCCGAGGCGGTCCGCCGGTTCGACCGCGCACGCTTCGACCCCGCCGATTGCCGGGCGCAGGCCGAACGCTTCGCGCCCGCCGAGTTCGATCGCGCGCTCGTCGCGTTCGTCGCGGATCGCTTGTCCGAGTGGAAGCGGACGCCGCGATGATTCCCCGCAGCGTCCTCAAACCGCACGCCGCCGCATTCCTTGCGATGTTCCGCGTGTGCGACCCCGTGGCCGCCGCGGTCGTCGGGGTGCTCGCATATCGCGCGTACCTGCTCTCGTTCTCGCTCCCCGACAATTACGTGGTCTTCCTCGTCGTGGGCTCGCTGTGCGTCGCGGTCGTGTTCCCCGCGTTTCGCCTCTACGATCCGCATCGCGGCGCCGCCATCGGCGAGGAGCTGCGCCGGCTCACTGTCGCGTGGCTGTTCATCGCCGCGCTCGCGGGCTTCGGGATCTTCGCCACCAAGATGGGCGACACGTTCTCGCGCGTGTGGGTGGTCGCGTGGCTTCTGGGAGGTCTCGCCGCCACCGCCTCGTTCCGCATCGCCGTGCGCACGATCCTGCGCACGCTGCGCGTGCGCGGCCTCAACCAGCGGCACGTGGCGATCGTGGGCGCGGGCACGCTGGGGCATACGGTGGCCACGCGCCTGCGGCAGTCGCCGTGGGCGGGTCTGACGATCTTCCGGTTCTACGACGACGATCCCGCGCGCATCGGCACCATGGTGGCGGATCGTCCGGTGTTCGCCACCGGCGACCAGCTCGTCGCGGACGTGGCCGCGGGACACGTCGACCAGGTGTGGCTCGCGCTGCCGCTGCGCGCGGAGCCCCGCATCCGCGAGATTCTCACGCTCCTCGGCGACCAGGCGGTCGAGGTCCGCTTCGTGCCGGACATCTACGGCTTCCAGCTCCTCAACCATTCGGTGACGGAGGTCGCGGGACTGCCCGTGATCTCGCTCACGGAAACGCCGATGTCGGGCATGAATCGCATCGTGAAGGCGATCGAGGACTACACCCTTGGCGCGCTGCTCACGGCGCTCGCCTCGCCGCTCATGGCGGCGATCGCGATCGGCATCAAGCTCACCTCGCGCGGCCCGGTTCTGTACCGGCAGAAGCGGGTGACCTGGAACGGGCAGGTCTTCGAGATGCTCAAGTTCCGCTCGATGCCGGTGACGGCCGAGGATGCGACCGGTCCCGTGTGGTCGCGTCAGGGCGAGAGCCGGGCGACGCCCTTCGGGACGTTCCTGCGCCGTACGAGCCTCGACGAGCTGCCGCAGCTCCTCAACGTCCTGCGCGGCGACATGTCCCTGGTCGGCCCGCGGCCCGAACGGCCGGAGTTCGTCGAGCAGTTCCGCTCGCGGATCCCGGGCTACATGCAGAAGCACCTCGTCAAGGCCGGCATCACGGGATGGGCGCAGGTCAACGACCTCCGTGGCGATAGCGACCTCGCCCAGCGCATACAATACGACCTGTTCTACATCGACAATTGGTCGGTGTGGTTCGACCTGCGCATCCTGTTCCGTACCCTTTGGCACATCCTGACGAGCCGCAACGCGGGCTGAAACTTCCGGAGTCGCGCGACGCCGCGCGGATGCTCGCGCTCTTCGCGGTGATCACCGCGGTGCTGCTCGTCGCGTTCGCGATCGTCACCGCCCCGGGGCCCCTGTTCCCGCGGGCCGAGACCAGGACGATCGCGTATCGCGACCTCACGGTGACGCGCGGCACGGGCCAGGTGCAGGACATCAGGACCATGGGCAACGTGCTCACGATCACCGCCACCGATCCCGATGGCCTCGCGCTCGTGTCGGGCGTCACGGACCTGCGCTCGACCGACTATCCCATCGTGGCGTGGCAGGCCGACGACCTCGACGATCGCGCGGAGGTGTCGTTCCTGTGGCGCACGGACTACGAGCCGAGCAAGGTCAACTCACGCCGCGTCACGGTCGTGGGCGGCCGCATCGTGCCGGCCATCCTCGCGGGCGACCCCAACTGGGTGGGACGCATCACCGGAGTCGCGCTGGCCGTTCGAGGCCCGATGCCCGAG
>CAZIZD010000372.1:0-4600 GCA_964543615.1 uncultured Alcaligenaceae bacterium
GGGTTGGGGAACGGAAGCGGAGGATGCCGCCGGCGCCGACGCGCGGGCGTCGACACCGCGCGCCAGTGCAGCGACGAGTGTCGCGACGACGTCGAGCGCCGGCACCGGTTCGCCCACCGCACGTGCGATGGCGCGAAACGCGAGGATGCCATTGTCGACCTCGAGCGGCTTGCCGGCCTCGACGTCCTGCAGCATCGACGGCCGGATCGCCTTGTCGCGGTAGAAATCGAAGCGCTGCGCGGCGTCGTCGGGAATGTCGAGTCCGAGCGCGAGCCCGAGCCGCCGCGTCTCGTCGAACACCTCGAGGACGAGTGCGCGCAGCGCCGCGTCGGCGACGAGGCGATCGAGGGCGCATCGCGTGAGCGCGGACACGGGCGACGCCGCGACGATGAGCTGCATCTTGGTCCACAGCGCGTCGCGGATGCGCGGCGTCACCCCGGCGTCGATGCCTGCGCGGCGCAGGAGCGCCGCGAAGTCGTCGAGGAGCGCATCCGGGCCGCCCGTGGGCGTGCCGAGGATCGCGCGATTGCGATGCGGCGTTGCGTTACGCACCACCCCGGGACGCTCGATCACGTTACCCGAGTAGATCGCGCAACCGACGACGCGCTCCATCGGCAGCGCACGCCGCAAGGCGTCGCCGGGATCGAGGTGCGCCCGGACCTCGGAGGGCATCGCCACGCCAAGACCGTCGACGAACCACCACATGATCCCGTTCATCGCGAACACCACGCGTGTGTGCGGCGCGAGCAGCGACGGGATCCGCCCGGCGATCGCCGGCAGCCCGGTGCCCTTCACCGCGACCACCACCACGTCCTGCGCGCCGAGCGCCGCCGGGTCTTCGGCGCATCGCAGGCGCGCGTGCATCGTCTCTTCGCCGCGCAGCAGCGTGAGTCCATCCGCGCGGATGGCGTCGGCCTGCGCACCGCGAGCCACTACGCTCACGTCGGCGCCGGCCGCGGCCAGGCGCACCGCGAGGTGACCACCCACCGCCCCTGCGCCGTAGACGGCGACGCGCATCGGCGCGCCCGCCGGCGGCGAAGCGGCGGACGCAGTTGCCGCGTCGCTCATTCCGCGGTGATCCGGGCGTCCCGGATGAGCTTGGTCCAGCGCACGGTCTCCGCGGCGAGGAAGGCCTGCATCTCTTCCGGAGAGCTTGCGACCACCTCGACGCCCATCGAACGCAGCTTGGCGATCGTCTCGGGCGTCTTGAGCGCGGTCACGATCGCGCGATTGATCGTCACGATGATCTCCCTGGGCGTGCCGGCGGGGGCGAGCAGTCCGTGCCACGCGGCGATCTCGACGTCCGGATAGCCGGCCTCGCCGAGCGTGGGCACGTCGGGCAACTGGACGAGGCGCGTCTTGTTCGCGACTGCGAGGGCGCGCACCCGGCCGGCCTTGATGAGGGGCAGGATCGAAGGCAGGTTCTCGAAGTCGACCTCGACCTGACCGCCGACCAGGTCGTTCAACGCGGGCCCGGTGCCCTTGTACGGGACGTTGAGGAGCTCCACGCCCGTTCGCTGCTTGAAGAGCTCGGTGAGGAGGTGCGTGGTGCCGCCGACGCCGGAGATCGCCGCGGACATCGGTTGCGGCCGCGACTTGGCGTAAGCGATGAGCTCGGCCACCGAGTTCACTGGCACGGACGGATGCACCGTCAGCACGTTGGGAACCACCGACATGATGACGATCGGCGCGATGTCCTTCGAAGGCGAATAGGGGAGGTTCGGCGTGAGCGCGGCGGCCGTGGTCATCGGGCCGAAGCTGCCCATGAGCAGCGTGTAGCCGTCGGGCGCGGACTTCGCGACGAAGTCGGTGCCGGTGATTCCGCTCGCGCCCGGCTTGTTCTCGACGATGAAGGGTTTGCCCAGCGCATCGGTGAGGATCTGCGCCGACAAGCGCGCCATCACGTCGGACAGGCCGCCCGGCGGATACGTCGCGACGATCTTCACGGGCTTCGTGGGCCAGGGGTCGGCGGCGAAGGCGCCGGGCGCGACCGTCAGCACCAGAAGGGCGGCCAGCACGGCGAGGCATCGTTTCATGGGGCGGGTCCTGGGGGCAACGGTTGCAGGCCGATCACTCGGCGGTGATCTTCGCTCGGCGGATGAGCTCGCCCCAGCGTTGCGTCTCGTCGCGCAGGAAGGCCGCCATTTCCGCGGGCGTGTCCGCGACCACTTCGGCGCCCATGTCGTGCAGCTTCGCGCGCGTGGCGGGCGTGCGCAATTCCTCGGCCAGCGTGCGGTGGATCGTGTCGATCACCTCGGGCGGCGTACCTGCGGGCGCCAGCAGTCCGTGCCACGCGGAAATCTCCACGTCGGGATAGCCTGCTTCGGCCATGGTGGGGATGTCGGGGAGCTGCGGCAGTCGCGCCTTGCCTGCGACCGCGATCGCGCGCAGGCGGCCCGCCTTGACGAACGGGAGCACCGCGGGCAGCGCGTCGAAGTCGACGAGCACCTGGCCGCCGACGAGATCGTTCAACGCGGGGCCGGTGCCCTTGTAGGGAACGCTCAAGAATTCGATCCCCGCCTTTTGCTCGAACATCCGCGTGAGGAGGTGCGGCGTGCCGCCGAGCGACGAGATCGCCATCGGAAGCTTGCCGGGCCGCGCCTTCGCATAGGCCACGAGCTCGGCCACGTTGTTGACGGGCATCGACGGATGCACGAGCAGCAGGTTGGGGACGTTGGCGACGACGATGATCGGCGCGAAGTCCTTGGCGGGCGCGTAACCGAGCCCGGGATACAGCGCGGGCGCGGTGGTGAGCGGACCGAACGTGCCCTGCAGGAGCGTGTAGCCGTCGGCGGGGGACTTGGCCACCGCTTCGGTGCCGACGTTGCCGCCGGCGCCCGGCCGATTCTCGACCACGTAAGGCTTGCCGAGCTTGTCCGCGAGGATCTGGGCCGAGAGGCGCGCGATGAGGTCCGAGGTGCCGCCGGGCGGATAGGTGACGATCACCTTCGACGCGCGGCTCGGGTAAGGATCCGCGGCCTGTGCGGCGCCGGCTGCGCCCACGGCGGCGGCGAGAGCGAGCGCGACGATCCAACGGCTCATCGTGTTCCTCCTTGCACGGCCGCCCTCGCGCGCGAGCGCGGGGCCGGCCACGTCAATTGCGATAGTCCGGCTGCAGGTAGTCGAGCCTGCGCATGACGGCCTCGATCACCGGCTCGTTGCGCGCGGGCTTGTCGAGGACCTGCTGCATCGTATGTCGCGCGATTTCCGGAGGAATGAGCTTGTACGGCGTGTTGGCTGCCAGGATCGACAGCTGCACGCGGCACGCCTGCTCGAGGTTCACCGCGAGGTGCAGCGCTTCGCCGATGGTGAGCCCGGTGATGAGCACGCCGTGGTTGCGCATGAAGAGCACCTTGTGGTTGCCCAGCGCGCGGGTGATCGCGGCGCACTCGGCACGATCGTCCGAGATGCCCTGGAAGTCGTAGTACGCCACGCGCTCGTAGAACTGTGCGGCTTCGAGGGAGAGCGGCAGCAGCCCGCACTCGAGCGACGCGACCGCGACCGACGCGGGCCCGTGATGGTGGATCACGCACTGCACGTCGGGACGTGCCGCGTGGACGGCGCCGTGGATGATGAAGCCCGCCTCGTTCACGCCCCAGTCGCTGTGGCCCACGATCTTGCCGTCGAGGTCGATCTTCACGAGGTTGGACGCGGTGACCTCCTCGTAGAAGAGTCCGTAGGGATTGATGAGGAAGTGCTCGTGCGTGCCCGGCACGCGCGCGGAGATGTGGTTGAAGATCATCTTGGTCCAGCCCTGGCGCGCGAACTCGCGATAGAGGGCGGCAAGCTGCACCCGCACCCGCTGCTCCTCGGCGGAGACGGGAAGGCGGGGCGCGTTCACCGGCGCCGCGATGGCTCCGGGACGCGCCATGGTGGCAGTCGTGTTCATGGCAGGAATCCTTCGCAGTGGATGTCGTGGAACGGGGACGCGCTCACAGCTTCACGTTGGCCGTCTTGATGATCTGCGCCCATTTCTCGATCTCCTGCTTGAGGAACGCGGTGAATTCGTCGGGTGTGCTCGCGACGACCGTCACGCCGTCGGCCTTCAGCACCTCGAGCACCGAAGGCGCGTTGATGGCCTTGCGCAGCTCGGTGGACAGATACGCGACGATGGGTGCCGGCACTCCCGCCGGCGCGAAGAACCCGTGCCACGATCCCGCCTCGTAGCCGGGCAGCGTCTCCGCGATGGTGGCAACGTCGGGCAGGAGCGGCGAGCGCTCCTTGCTCGTGATGCCGATGGCGCGCACGCGGCCCTGCTTGACGAGCGGCAGCGCGGCCGGGATGTTGAGGAAGATCATCTCGTACTGGCCGCCCAGGAGATCGGCGATCGCCGGCGTGTCGCCCTTGTACGGAATGTGGATCATCTTGATGCCGGCCATCGTGCTGAAGAGCTCCACCGCGAGATGGTTGGAGCCGCCCGGGCCGCCCGATCCGTAACGAAACTCGCCCGGCTTTGCCTTGGCGAGCTCGATGAACTCCTTCACGTTCTTCGCGGGGACCTTCTCGTTGACCACCGCCACCATCGGCACCGTGCCGATGAGGGTCAGCATCTGGAAGTCCTTGACGGGATCGTACGGGACCTGCGGATTGAGCGAATTGT
>CAZIZD010000373.1:0-1368 GCA_964543615.1 uncultured Alcaligenaceae bacterium
CGGCATGGCGATCGACGCCAACGTGCTGATCAACGAGCGCATCCGCGAGGAGCTGCGCTGGGGCGCCACGCCGCACGCCGCGCTGCAGGCAGGCTACGAGCGCGCGTGGGGGACGATCTTCGACTCCAACGTGACCACGCTCATCGCCGGCATCGCGCTGCTCATCTTCGGCAGCGGGCCGATCCGCGGCTTCGCGGTGGTCCACTGCCTCGGCATCCTCACCTCGATGTTCTCTGCGGTGTTCGTATCGCGCGGCATCGTTGCCATGATCTACGGCAACCGGAAGAAGCTCGAGAGCATCTCGATCGGCCAGGTCTGGAAGCCGGGCGGCGGCACCACGCCGCCCGCCACGACCGCCGCCTGATCTTCCGCGCCCACCGACCCAGGTAATCCTCCATGGAATTTTTCCGCATCCAGCGCGACATCCCGTTCATGCGGTACGCGCTGACGTTCAACGTCATCTCGGCCGTCACGTTCGTGCTGGCGGTGATCTTCCTCGTGGTGCGCGGACTCAACTTCGGCGTCGACTTCCGCGGCGGCACGGTGATCGAGGTGCAGTACGCGCATCCCGTCGACTTCAACCGCGTGCGTGCGGCCATCGACAAGCTGCAGCTCGGCGAATTCTCGGCGCAGGCATTCGGCCGCTCCGACACGGCGCTCATCCGCCTGCCGCTCAAGGAAGGCGTATCGAGCGCGCAGCTGTCGGAGCGCGTCATGGCGACGCTCAAGGCCGACGACCCGACGGTAGTGCAGCAGCGCGTGGAGTTCGTGGGACCGCAGGTCGGCAAGGAGCTCTACGAGAACGGCGCGCTCGCGCTGCTCCTCGTCTGCATCGGCATCGTAGGCTACCTGGCGCTGCGGTTCGAGTGGCGCTTCGCGGTGTCGGCGATCATCGCCAACCTTCACGACGTCGTGATCATCCTGGGCTTCTTCGCGCTGTTCCAGTGGGAGTTCTCGCTGCCGGTGCTGGCCGCGGTGCTCGCGGTGCTCGGTTACTCCGTGAACGAGTCGGTCGTCATCGCCGACCGGATCCGCGAGAACTTCCGCAAGATGCGCAAGGCGTCGGTGACGCACGTGATCGACAACGCGATCACCAGCACGCTCTCGCGCACGATCATCACGCACGGCAGCACCCTCATGATGGTGCTGTCGATCTACTTCTTCGGCGGCGAGACGCTGCACTACTTCGCGCTGGCGCTGGCGATCGGCATCTGCTTCGGCATCTACTCGTCCGCGCTGGTCATGGCCACGCTCGTGATGTGGCTCGGCGTGTCGCGCGAGGACCTGGTCAAGCCCGAACGCAAGGTCTCGGCCGGCAAGATCCTGCCGTAAGCGGCCGCCGGCCCCGATGCTGACGACGTTCTTCTA
>CAZIZD010000373.1:1378-4552 GCA_964543615.1 uncultured Alcaligenaceae bacterium
CGCGCTCGACAAGACGCTGGCCGCCCTCGCGGCCGAGTACGGCCCCTGGCTGTACGCGATCCTGTTCGCGGTGATCTTCGCGGAGACGGGGCTCGTCGTGACGCCCTTCCTGCCCGGGGACTCGCTGCTCTTCATCGCGGGCACCGTGACCGCGAGCGCCAGCCTCAACGTCCACCTGCTCGTGGGACTCCTGATCGTCGCGGCGATCCTGGGCGACTCGGTCAACTACGCGATCGGCAACTTCATCGGCCCGCGCGTGTTCGATAAGCCCGACTCGCGCTGGTTCAAACAGGAGTACCTGCGACGCACGCAGGCGTTCTACGACAAGTACGGCGGCGTGACGATCATCATCGGCCGCTTCGTGCCCATCATCCGCACGTTCGCACCGTTCCTCGCGGGCGTGGCGGGCATGAGCTATCGCCGATTCCTCGCCTACAACATCGTGGGCGGGATCCTGTGGGTCGCGTCGCTCGTGTACGCGGGCTACATCTTCGGCAACATCCCGTGGGTCAAGCAGAACCTGACCTTCATCGTGATCGGGATCGTGATCGTGTCGCTGATTCCGGCGGTGACGACCTATCTTGCGGAGCGGAAGGCCGCGCGGCGCTAGCGCGCTCGGCATCGCGGGTCGAGCTTAAGGCCGACGCGTCGCATCGGTGTCGGGCCGACGCCCGACCTGCGCCGGCCTACACCCGTTTCGCCAGCTCCGCGGCGAGCCCTACGTAGTTCGCCGGCGTCAGCGCCTTCAATCCACGCTTGGCTTCGTCCGGCAGCGGCAGCCCGTCGATGAACGCGTGCAGCGTCTCGCGCGTCATGCCCGACTGTCCGCGCGTCAGCGCCTTCAGCTTCTCGTAGGGCTGGTCCACGCCGTAGCGGCGCATCACCGTCTGGATGGGCTCGGCGAGCACCTCCCAGTTGGCGTCGAGGTCAGCCGCCATGCGCGCGGGATCGGCGGTGAGCTTGGCGAGCCCCTGCCGCAGCGACGACCAGCCCAGCAGCGCGTAGCCCAACGCCACGCCCATGTTGCGCAGGACCGTCGAGTCGGTGAGGTCGCGTTGGAAGCGCGAGATGGGCAGCTTCTCGGCGAGATGCCGCAGCATCGCGTTTGCGATGCCGAGGTTGCCTTCGGAGTTCTCGAAGTCGATCGGGTTGACCTTGTGCGGCATCGTCGACGAGCCGACCTCGCCTTCGCGCACCTTCTGCCGGAAGTAGCCGAGCGAGACGTAGCCCCAGACGTCGCGGTCGAGGTCGATGAGCACGGTGTTGGCACGCGCAACGGCGTCGAAGAGCTCGGCCATGTAGTCGTGCGGCTCGATCTGCGTGGTGTAGGGGTTGAACTCGAGGCCGAGCGAGCCGACCACGCGCGCGGCGAGCCCCTCCCAGTCGACGTCGGGATACGCGGCGACGTGGGCGTTGTAGTTGCCTACCGCACCGTTGATCTTGCCCTTGATCGGCACGCGCTCGATCGCCTGGATCTGGCGCTCGAGGCGCACGCACACGTTGGCAATCTCCTTGCCGAGCGTCGTGGGCGTGGCTGCCTGGCCATGCGTGCGCGACAGCATGGCCTGCGCCGCTTGCGCGTGCGCGAGCGCGCGCAGGTCGGATGCAATGTCGCGCAGAACCGGCAACAGGATGTCGCGGCGGGCGTGCGCGAGTGCCAACCCGTGCGACAGATTGTTGATGTCCTCGGAGGTGCACGCGAAGTGGATGAACTCCGATGCTCGCTCGATCTCCGGTACGTTGGCGAACGTCTCCTTCAGCCAGTACTCGACCGCCTTGACGTCGTGGTTCGTGACCCGCTCGATCGCCTTGACCCGCGCGGCGTCGGACGGCGAGAACGCGTTCATCGCGTCGTCGATGGCACGGCGGGTCTCCGCCGAGAAGGGCGCGAGCTCGACGATCGACGTCTCGTCGGACAGCGCGACGAGCCACGCAAGCTCGACCCGCACGCGGTGACGGACGAGGCCGAACTCGGAGAAGTGCGGCGACAGCGCCGCCACCTTGGCCGCGTAGCGGCCGTCGAGCGGCGACAGCGCAGTCAGCGCGAACAGCTCGGCATCGGCACCCATGCGTGCGGGGTCTCTAGCTCACCTGCTTCAGCTGGTCGAGGATGCCGGGATTCTCGAGCGTGGAGGTGTCCTGCTTGATCTCCTCGCCCTTGGCGATCGAGCGCAAGAGGCGCCGCATGATCTTGCCCGAGCGTGTCTTGGGCAGGTTGTCGCCGAAGCGGATGTCCTTGGGCTTGGCGATGGGCCCGATCTCCTTGGCGACCCAGTCGCGCAGCTCCTTCGCGATCTTCTCCGCGGCGGCGCCGTCCGGACGCGACTGCTTCAGCACGACGAAGGCGCACACGGCCTCGCCGGTGAGGTCGTCCGGACGTCCCACGACCGCGGCCTCTGCCACCATGGGGTTGGCGACGAGCGCGGACTCGATCTCCATCGTTCCCAGCCTGTGGCCCGAGACGTTCAGCACGTCGTCGATGCGCCCCATGATGCGGATGTAGCCTTCGAGGTCGCGCGACGCGCCGTCGCCGGCCAGGTAGTACTTGCCGTGGAAATCCTCGGGGTAGTAGCTCTTCTTGAAGCGCTCCGGGTCGCCCCAGATCGTGCGGATCATCGACGGCCACGGCTTCTTGATGACGAGGATGCCGCCCTTGCCGAACTCGACCGTGTGGCCCGTCTCGTCGACGATATCGGCGATGATGCCGGGCAGCGGGAACGTGCACGAGCCGGGCTTGAGCGGCGTGGCGCCCGGCAGCGGCGTGATGAGATGCCCGCCGGTCTCCGTCTGCCACCACGTGTCGACGATCGGGCAGCGCGAGTTGCCGACGGTCTCGTAGTACCACATCCACGCTTCGGGATTGATCGGCTCGCCGACGGTGCCGAGGATGCGCAGCTTCGACATGTCGTACTTCTTCGGCAGGTCGCCGCCGGCCTTGATGAGCGAGCGAATCGCGGTAGGCGCCGTGTAGAACACCGTGACCGCGTGGTCCTGGATCATCTTCCAGAAGCGTCCCGCGTCGGGATAGGTCGGCACGCCCTCGAACATGACCTCGGTGGCGCCACAGGCCAGCGGCCCGTAGGCGATGTACGTGTGGCCCGTGACCCAGCCCACGTCCGCCGTGCACCAGAAGATGTCGCTCGCCTTGTAGTCGAACGTCCACTTCATGGTGAG
>CAZIZD010000374.1:0-4503 GCA_964543615.1 uncultured Alcaligenaceae bacterium
GAGGTCACGGTCACGGTGGCCGATGGCGCGATCGAGATCTTCTCGGCGACGCAGCCGATGGGCACGTCGCTCGGCACCACGTTCACGCAGCTTGCCGTCGATGTCTTCGGCGTGCCCGCCGACAAGATCCGCCTCGCGTTCGGCGACACCGACCGCGGCACGGGCTTCGGCAGCGCGGGCTCGCGCTCCCTGTTCGTCGGCGGCTCGGCCGTGCACCAGGCGTCCGAGCGCACCGTGAAGAAAGCGCACGATCTCGCTGCGGAAGTGCTGGAGGCGGCGCCCGGCGACATCGAGTATCGCGACGGCGTGTTCCGCATCGCCGGCACCGACCGCTCGATCGGACTCTTCGAGCTCGCGGACCGGCAGCCCGACAGGCGCATCCTGCTCGTCTCGCAGACCAAGGTCGCGGAGGCCACGTGGCCCAACGGGTGCCACGTGTGCGAAGTGGAGATCGATCCGGATACCGGAGACGTGGCCGTCGACCGCTACTGGTCGGTGAACGACGTGGGCCGTGTCGTCAATCCCATGGTCGTGCGCGGCCAGCTCGAGGGCGGCGCGGCGCAGGGCATCGGCCAGGCGCTGTGCGAGCAGATGGTGTACGACCGGGAATCGGGCCAGCCGCTGACGGCCACCTTCCTCGATTACGCGATGCCGCGCGCGCATCACATGCGGCACTTCTCGATGACCATGGACGAAGGCACGCCGTCGATCAACAACCCTCTGGGCGTGAAGGGCGTGGGCGAGCTCGGCACCATCGGCGCGGCGCCGGCGGTCGTCAACGCGGTGCTCGATGCCCTTGCGCGCGGCTATCCGGGCATGGCGGTCGACACCCTGCAGATGCCGTTCACCGCCGAGCGCGTGTGGAAGGCGATCAGCGCGAGAAGCGTCCCCGGCGCCAGTACGCGATCATGAGGGCGCCGCCGATGAGGCCGCCCAGGTGCGCGAAGTGGGCGACACCTTCCTGCGTGCCCGTCACGCCGAGGAAGAGCTCGACCGCCGCGTAGATCAGCACGAACACGCGCGCCTTGATGGGGAACGGGATCAGCAGGAAGAACAGGCGGTTGTTGGGAAAGTAGATCGCGTACGCGAGCAGCAGCCCGAACACGCCGCCCGACGCCCCGACCGTGGGGTAGATCTCTCGCGCGAACGCCATCACCACGAGCTGCGTGATCGCGGCCGTTGCCACGCTCACGAGGTAGTACGCGAGATAGCGGCGCGGCCCCACGACCTGCTCGAACGCACCCCCGAACATGTACAGCGCGAACATGTTGAAGAGGAGGTGCGTGAGGCCGCCGTGCAGGAAGCCGTAGGTCAGGATCTGCCAGAAGTGGAACGCGACCTGGCCGCCCGTGGCCGCGGCGGCATCCAGCGGCCACAGCGCGAATGGCATGACGAGCGCCGGCGACGACGACTGCAGGAGGTACACCGCGACGTTGGCGGCGATGAGGGTGAGAGTGACGGGCGGCATGGGAAGCTACGTGGAGGCGGGCGTACAGGGGCGCAAGGGAACCTTCGGCGCCGCCGGTCGGTCGGAATCGGACTCGCGCAAGGCGACATCGTTGCGCCGCGCCCCTGTTTCGCTATAGTCGATCGCCATGCGCAACGCTTCGCGTTCCATCCTCGTGCGTGCCTTCCTCGCCGTCGCGGCCATCGCTGTGCTCGCGACGGGATGCGGCTCGCTCGCCGAGAAGGAGCGCGAGCTCACGTTCAGGGTAGTGAAGGGCGACGCCGGATGGTACAGCGGCACGCCCGCGACCGTGCAGGACGTCTACATTCCGGTGAGCGGCGGCAACGGCGCCCAGCGTATCCACGGCTGGTGGTGGCCCAACGCCAATCCCGACGCGCCGGTCGTCTACTACCTCCATGGCGTGCGCTGGAACCTCACCGGCCACCTCCGCCGCATGGAGCAGCTGCGCGCCTTCGGGTTCTCCGTATTCGCGATCGACTACCGCGGCTTCGGCAAGAGCGACGGCGACCTGCCTTCCGAGGACATGACCTACGAGGACGCGGCCGCCGGATTCGCATGGCTCGAGCAGCAGGTGCCCGATGCCTCGAAGCGTTTCGTCTACGGGCACTCGCTGGGCGGGGCCGTGGCGATCGACCTCGTCCACAAGCTCGCGAAGCGGCCGCTGCCCGCGGTCCGGGGGCTCGTGGTCGAATCCTCGTTCACGTCGTTGCCCGACATCGCGGCCGAGCTCTCCTGGAGCTGGCTGCCGACGCGCCTCATCATGACCCAGCGCTTCGACTCGATCGAGAAGATCCGCGAGGTGAACGTGCCGGTGCTGCTGGTCCACGGCACGGGGGATCGCTTCGTCCCGGCCAAGTTCTCGCGCGCGCTCTACGAGGCCGCGCCGGCGCCCAAGCGCCTCCTGCTGATCGAGAACGGCGGCCACAACAACGCCATGTGGATGGGCGACGCCGAGTACCGGGGCGCCTTCGCGGAGTTTTTCGAGCTGTCCCCCAACGAGCCACGCCTGGTGGGCCGGGCCACGGCCCGGCGCGCCAACCCGGCGGATTGAAGTCCACCCTGCGGGACAGGGCCGGAATCTTCGCGTTGACGGGCCGCCAACGCCCGCCGTAGCATCGCCGCAGTGAAATCCATTGCTGCGGTCCTCCTGCTAGCCGCCGCGCCGGCGCTTGCCCAGCCCGCGCTCGTCACGCTCGCGGAAGGCGCACCCAAGGTCTTGCGCGGCGCGACCTGGTACAAGCTGGTGCCGGGCATCGCGCTCGAGGATGCCGACATCGTGACGATCGGACCGAAGCAGCAGGTCCAGCTCGAGTCGCCGTCGGGGTCGATCGTCAACATGACCGGCGAGGCCACGGTACTCGTGGCGCTCGCCAAGGACGGCGCACTCACATTGACGCTGCCCGCGGGACTTGCCAAGGCGGCCGTCAAGACGCCCGCGGTACGGCTGCGGATGCCGCAGTTCGAGGCTGTCGTCGCCGATGCCATCGTGGTGGCCAGCGCCTCCGGGAACGAGCTCTTCGTCGAGGCGGGGAATGCCAGGATCGCCGATGGCCCCGGTGCCCCGCGCGAAGCGAAGCGCGGCGAGTACTGGGTGAAGTCGGGGAGCGCCTTCGCGACCAAGCCCCTGGCGCCGAAGCCGTTCGTCGACGGGCTGCCGCGCAACTATCTCGACCCCCTTCCGTCGCTCGCTTCCCGGATAAAATCCAAGCCACAGCTCGCCGTGGATCACGACATCACGTTCGCGGAAGCCGAGCCCTGGCTCGCGGGCAAGGACCGCGCAGTCTACGAGAAGCGCTTCGCCCTGCGCCTGCGCGATCCCGAGTTCCGCAAGGCCGTCGAGCCGCACGTTGCACGGTATCCGTCCTGGGACCGGATCTTGCATCCCGAGAAGTACCTCCCCAAGGACGACAGCAAGGCCACCGCAAAGGAAGGCTCATGAAGCTCATCTGGAAATTCAACTTCGTCCTGCTCGGCATCTTCGCGCTCGGCTTTCTCGTTGCGGGCTACGTGTCGTACAAGGCCCTGCAGGCGAACGCCCGCGAGGAGGTCCTGCAGCACGCGCGCATCATGATGGAGGCGGCGCTGGCGACCCGCAGCTACACCGCCAACCAGGTGAAGCCGCTGCTCGATACGCAGATGCAGTACAAGTTCCTGCCGCAGACCGTGCCCGCGTACGCCGCGACCGAGCAGTTCAACGAGCTGCGCAAGAAGCACCCGGACTACAGCTACAAGGAAGCCACGCTCAATCCCACCAACCCGCGCGACCGCGCCTCGGACTGGGAAGCCGACGTCGTGAACGTGTTCCGCACCAGCACGTCGACCACCGAGATCGTCGGCGAGCGCGAGACGCCCACCGGCCGCCAGCTCTACCTCTCGCGTCCCATCCAGATCAAGAGCGCGGCGTGCCTGCCCTGCCACACCACGGTGGACGTGGCGCCCAAGACCATGGTCGACCTCTACGGCCCCGCCAACGGGTACGGGTGGAAGATGGACGAGATCATCGGCGCGCAGATCGTGTCGGTGCCCATGGCGGTGCCGATCGAGCGCGCGAACAAGACCTTCACCGCGTTCATGGGGTCGCTCGCGGTCGTGTTCATCGCCATCTTCGTGCTGCTGAACGTCATGCTCTACACGATGGTGATCCGCCGCGTGACCAACCTGGCCGGCATCGCCGACCAGGTGAGCCTCGGGCAGTTCGACGCGGGCGAGTTCAAAACCACGAGCCGCGACGAGATCGGCGTGCTGACCGAGGCGATGGGCCGCATGAAGGCGAGCCTCGTGCAGGCCATGAAAATGCTCGAATCCTAGTGGCGGAGCTCACGCGCCTCGGCAAGTACGAGATCGAGGGCGCCCTCGGCAAGGGCGCGATGGGGATCGTCTACAAGGGCTTCGATCCCCACATCGAGCGCTACGTTGCGATCAAGACCATCCGCAAGGACCTGGTCGACCCCGAGGTCGCGCACCAGTACATGGCGCGCTTCAAGAACGAGGCGCGCGCGGCGGGGCGGCTCATGCATCCGCACATCGTCGCGGTG
>CAZIZD010000375.1:0-4502 GCA_964543615.1 uncultured Alcaligenaceae bacterium
GCAAGGGACGCCTGCGCCACCTCGACCGGGCCGACGAGACCATCGTGCGCGAGATCGTGGAGCGGCACCTGCGCTTCACCGGCAGCACGCTCGCGCTGTCGATGCTCGACGACTGGGACAACGCGCGCGGCAAGTTCGTGAAGGTGTTCCCGCACGAGTACCGGCGCGCGCTGACCGAGATGCACGCGAAGCGCGCCGCCGGCAAGCCCGCCAAGCAGAAGGCAGCAGCGTAAGCCATGGGCAAGATCACGGGGTTTCTGGAATTGCAGCGCATCGCCGAGGTCGCGGAGCCCGCGGCCGAGCGCGTCCATCACTACCGCGAATTCGTGCTCGCGCTGACGGACGACGCCGCGTCGAAGCAGGGCGCCCGCTGCATGGATTGCGGCATCCCGTTCTGTCAGTCGGGATGTCCCGTGCACAACATCATTCCGGACTGGAACGACCTCGTGTACCGGCACCAGTGGAAGCTGGCGCTCGACACGCTGCACCAGACCAACAACTTTCCCGAGTTCACGGGCCGCGTGTGTCCGGCGCCCTGTGAGGCGTCTTGCACGCTCAACATCGGCAACGATCCCGTCGGCATCAAGTCGATCGAGCACTTCATCATCGACAAGGGCTGGGAGGAAGGCTGGGTCGTGCCGCAGGTGCCGGAGAAGAAGACCGGCCGCCGCGTCGCGGTCGTGGGATCCGGCCCGGCAGGGCTCGCGTGCGCGCAGCAGCTCGCGCGCGCGGGGCACGACGTGGTCGTCTTCGAGAAGTCCGACCGCATCGGCGGTTTGCTGCGCTACGGTATCCCGGACTTCAAGATGGAGAAGCACCTCATCGACCGCCGCATGGCGCAGATGGCCGAGGAGGGCGTCGAGTTCCGCCCCAACGCCAACGTCGGCGTCGACGTTCCCGCGCAGGAGCTCCTCTCCGAGTACGACGCGATCGTGCTCACCGGGGGCGCGGAAGCGCCGCGCGACCTCGACGTCCCGGGACGCAATCTCGACGGCGTGCACTTCGCGATGGAGTTCCTCCCGCAGCAGAACAAGGTCGTCGCGGGAGACGGCGTGCCGAACCAGATCAAGGCCACCGGCAAGCACGTGGTGGTCATCGGCGGCGGCGACACGGGATCGGACTGCGTGGGCACGTCCAATCGCCACGGCGCCGCCTCGATCACGCAGTTCGAGCTGCTGCCGCAGCCGCCCGAGTCGGAGAACAAGCCCCTCGTGTGGCCCAACTGGCCGATCAAGCTGCGCACGTCGACTTCGCACGAGGAAGGGTGCGAGCGCGACTGGTCGGTGACGACCAAGCGTTTCGAGGGCAGCAACGGCAAGGTCGAGAAGCTCGTCGCCGCCCGCGTCGAGTGGCACCGCGACGGCAACGGGCCGCCGAAGATGGTCGAGATCCCCGGCAGCGAGTTCGAGATGAAGGCCGACCTCGTGCTGTTCGCCATGGGCTTCGTCGGGCCTGTGCAAACCGGGCTGCTCGCGCAGTTCGGCGTCGAGCGCGACGCGCGCAGCAACGTCAAGGCCGACACCGAGAGCTATCGCACGTCGGTGCCCAAGGTGTTCGCCGCGGGTGACATGCGCCGCGGCCAGTCGCTCGTAGTGTGGGCGATCCGCGAAGGCCGGCAGGCGGCGCGCGCGGTCGACGAGTTCCTGATGGGGACGTCGTCGCTCCCGCGGTGAGACAATAGCGCTGCAGGCGCCGCTTCGCGGTTCGCAGGAGCGGCACCGCAGTTCCGCCATGACTGAAATCCTCACCCTCGACATCGAAGGCTGGCGCCCCGCGCTCACGCCCGCGATCCAGGAGAGCGCCGTGCGCGCGATCGAGGGCGGGGGTGTCGTGGTGCTTCCGCGCGTGACCTTCGAGCTCGGCGAGGCCGAGCGCCGCTTCCTCTCCCCGGGCTGGTCCGACGGCCGCGCGAAGAACGTGAGCCTCGACGGCGACGCCCTCAAGGGTGCGCATGGGCAGAGCGGCGATTTGCGCGAGCTCGCGGCGGTGGTCCGCCGTTTCGCCGACGGCGCGGCGACCCTCGTTACCGCGCTCTTCCCGCGCTATGCGCCCTACGTCAAGCGGGCTCGCACGAGCTTCCGGCCTCAGCCCGCCGTCGGGCGCGACGTCTCCTGGCGCAAGGACGACTCACGTCTTCACATCGACGCGTTCCCGTCCAGGCCAAGCCATGGTGAGCGCATCCTGCGCGTGTTCACCAACCTCAATCCCGCGGAGCCGCGTGTGTGGCGTGTCGGCGAGCCGTTCGAGGCGATGGCCAGGACGCTGCTCCCGCGCATCCGTCCCGCGCTTCCTGGATCGTCCTCGCTGCTTGCCGCGCTGCACGTGACCAAGGGCGTTCGCAGTCCCTACGATCACCTCATGCTCAACCTGCACGACCGCGCCAAGGAAGACCTCGACTATCAGGGCAACTGCGAGCAGCGCGTCGTCGAGTTCGCCCCCGGCACGACATGGCTGTGCTTTTCCGACCAGGTGATGCACGCCGCGGTTTCGGGACAGTACATGATGGAGCAGACCATCCACCTGCCGGTGTCGGCGTTGTACGATCCGCAGCGCGCCCCGCTCGCCATCCTCGAGCGGCTCACCGGAAAGAGGCTCGTCGCCTGATGCAGAACGACACGTTCCTGCGCGCCTTGCGGCGCCAACCCACCGACTACACGCCCGTGTGGCTCATGCGCCAGGCGGGACGCTACCTGCCGGAGTACAACGCGACGCGCGCCAAGGCGGGCAGCTTCATGGGGCTTGCGCAGAATCCCGATTACGCGACCGAGGTCACGCTGCAGCCCCTTGCGCGCTTTCCGCTCGATGCGGCGATCCTGTTCTCCGACATCCTGACGGTGCCGGACGCGATGGGACTGGGCCTTTCGTTCGCGCAGGGCGAGGGCCCGCGCTTCGCGCGCCCGGTCCGCGACGAGGCGGCCATCCGCGCGCTCGCCGTGCCCGACATGCGCTCGCTCGACTACGTGTTCCGCGCGGTCGCGCAGATCAAGCGCGACCTCCAGGGCCGCGTGCCGCTCATCGGCTTCGCCGGAAGCCCCTTCACGCTCGCCTGCTACATGATCGAGGGCGGCGGCAGCGAGGACTTCGCGCTCGTGCGCCGGATGGCCCATGCGCGTCCCGATCTTCTCGCGCACCTGGTCGACGTCAACGCGAAGGCGGTGGTCGAGTACCTTCGCCTGCAGATCGACAGCGGGGCCGATGCCGTGATGGTGTTCGACACGTGGGGCGGCATGCTCACGGCCGACGCCTATCGCAGGTTCTCGCTGGCGCCGATGCGCGCGATCGTCGAGTCGTTGCGCGATCGCGTGCCCACCATCGTGTTCACGCGCGGCGGCGGTGGCTGGCTCCAGGACATCGCGGCGATCGGCGCCCACTGCGTGGGGCTCGACTGGACCGTCGACATCCGCGCCGCGCGTGCGGCCGTGGGCGAACGTGTCGCATTGCAGGGCAACCTCGACCCGGTGGCGCTGCTCACCGATCCTGCGACGGTCGCGCGCGAGGCCGCGCGCATCGTGCGCGAGGCGGGTCTCGCGCCGGGCCATGTCTTCAACCTCGGCCATGGCATCGTGCCCGCGACGCCGCCCGAGAACGTCGCCGCACTGGTCGAGGCCGTGCACCGCACCTCGCGCGAAATCCGCGCCGGTGCTTGAATTCCGGGGCGAGGCGCATCTTTACTGGGACGGCGGCCGCAAACCCGCGCCCAGCCTCGCTTCCGAGGCCCTTGACAAACGCCGCAAACCCGTTTCCCGTCCCGAGTTATGCACACGGGCACGCGGGGCGCGCGATGTGCGAGGCGCACCCTTCCCGGTGCACGTCTTGCTGCGCAATCCTTTGAATACGTGAAGAATTCAGGTCGCCGCGCTGCCTGGATGGCCCTCCTGTCACCTGCCAGTGTCATGGCCGCCGGCACGAACCGCCCACTTACGCACAAAGTTATGCACAGGCTTTGTGTGCGGATTCGCAGGGTCTATAGGAATGAAGGACTTAAGCCGCAATGCTGTGGTGAGCCGTTAGGACTTCGAACACTACAACTCGCGGGCGCGGCATGCCGATCGCTCGCGTAGCGCTGCCTGTTGCCGCGCAGACGACGTTCGATTACTGGGTTCCGCAGGGACTCGCAATAGAACGCGGATCGATCGTGCGCGTCGCCCTCGGCACGCGCCGGCTCGCCGGCGTGGTGGTGGAGATCGCGAGCGAGTCGGAGGTCGAGCGCACCAAGCTCGCGCCGGTGATCGACGTGGCCGGCGACGAGCGATTGCCCGGCGACGTGCTCGATCTTTGCGCGTTCATTGCCTCGTACTACCAGGAAGCGACGGGGCTCGCGCATGCACTGGCGATGCCGCCATTGCAGGCGCAGGCCGGATCGCGTGTCATGCGCGAACCAGTCGCGCTCACCGAAGCCGGCGAGCGCGAGCTGGCCGGCCTGCCGCCGCGCGCCGCCGCCGCGCGCGCACTGCGCGACCGTCTTGTTCGCGAACGCGCGCTCGACGGGCCGGCCGTCGCCG
>CAZIZD010000376.1:0-4498 GCA_964543615.1 uncultured Alcaligenaceae bacterium
CGGACCGTGAGTTCCCACGCCGCGCACAGCGCGACGATTACGATCACCTTCTTGAGCGCCTCGGCGTTCATGAGGCGGGTCCACAGGTCGGACCCGGGGCGGCTCGCGGCGATGTCCATCGATGCCATCAGGGATCCTTCAGGAGCGCGCGCAGCTCCTCGACGAGGCGAAGCGCCGCCGTGTCATGGGGCGGGCTCCCGACATTGGTGTTCTCGACGAGCGCGCGGAGCCTTCCCGGCCCGCGGCTCATCACCATGATCCGATGGCCGAGGTGCACCGCCTCGTTCACATCGTGCGTCACGAACGCGATGGTGGTCTTGTCGTCCTCGGCGCTCCACACGCGGTTGAGCTCGAATTGCATGCGCTCGCGGTTGATCGCGTCCAGCGCCCCGAACGGCTCGTCCATCAGCAGGATCGCGGGCTTCACGGCGAAGGCGCGCGCGATGGCGCAGCGCTGTTTCTGGCCGCCGGAGAGTGTATTGGGATACTGGTCCGCCTGTTGTGAGAGCCCCACGAGCTCGATGTAGTGCAGCGCGCGCTCGCGTCGCTCCGCACCGCGCATCTTCGGCCAGCGCTTGGCCAGCGCCCACTCGACGTTCGCGGTGGTCGTGCGCCAAGGCAGGAGCTGGCCGAAATCCTGGAACACGAGGACGCGCTGCATGGAGGGGCCGGTAACGAGCTCGCCATCCACGCGGATCTCTCCGCCGGTGTGCGGAATGAAGCCGCCGATCGCCGTGAGGAGTGTCGACTTGCCGCAGCCCGAGGGACCGAGGATCACGAACTTCTCCCCGCGGCGGATGGAGACGGTCACGTCGGCCACGGCAAGGACGCTGCCGCGGCCGCGGCTTCCGGGAAACTCGATGGAGACATGGTCGATGACGACCATGTCCCCGGTCGCGAGGGCCGCGGTAGCGGCCGAGGTAGGCGGCGTGCTCATGGCGCCCGCCATTGCTACCACTTGGTGCCGGCCTCTGCGGGAAACGCGTAGAAGTCCGCCGGACCCTTGGGCTCGCGCGAGATCGAGCCGAAGGTCTTCATCGCCGTCGCCTGGGACTTGAGGTCCGCGTTCTGCGAATAGCTCTGGTAGGTCGAGGACTTGAGGTACTTCACGAATTCGGCCGGGGGCACCTTGTCCCCCGTGGACTTGCTCAAGTACTGCGCCGCCTTCTCCGGATTCGCGACCATCCACTCGCCGACCTTGCGCAGCGCCGAGGCGTAGCCTTTCGCGAGGTCCGGGTTGTCGGTGATCGTCTTGGTCAGCGCGCAAGCGCCCACGCCGTAAAGAGATCCATCCCAGACGTCCTTGATGCTCGCGATCTTCTTCATGCCCTGCTCCTCGAGGCGCAGGGCGAAGTCGGCGGTCGCAAAGTGTCCGTCGAGCGAGCCGCCGATGAGGGCCTGCATCGCGTCCGGGTGCGGAAGGTTTGCCCAATTCCTGTCGAGGGCCTTCACGTCCTTGCCCGACTTGCGCAGGAGCTCCTGCACTGTGAAGTACTGCGCGGTGTTCGGGCCGGGGGACATCTTCATCGTCGTGCCGATGAAATCGAGCACGCTGTTGGGCCCGTCCTTGCGAACCATGAGGTAGCCGTCGAAGCCCCCCGTGGTTTGCAGCCATTTCCAGTCCACGCCCTTGTCCCAGGATTGCAGGTACGGGCCCGGCGTGCAGGAGCCGAAGTGCAGGCGGCCGGCCAGCATCGCATCACGCTGCTGCGCCGTCGTGAAGATGTTCTGCCACTCGATCTTGGCGTTGGGGAACATCTTCTCGACCACGCCCATGTAGCGGGCAACCGGCATCGGGCCGTAGATGAGGCCGAAACCGTGCGCGAACTGGTACGTTCCGGTCACCTTCGGATAGGTCTCCACGGTGACGCCGTCCACGGTGACCGTCTGTGCGAGGACAGGCGCGGTGCCGAGTGCGATCGCCAGGGCGGCTGCAACCTTACGGATGAATCTGGTCATGTCTCCTCCGGAGTGGCGTTATCGGTGGGGTGTCGCGACTTCGAGCCCGCGCAGCGCGGAATACAGGGCCGGGCCCCCGTCGTCTGTGACAAGTGCGTCGATGCGGCGTGAAATCTCGGCAGCGCGTGCGGCGCCCAGCGCGGGCACCGCGCAGGCTTCGAACTTGGCGCTCATGTCGGCCGCCGTCATCGGGTTGCCCGGCGTCCCCAGGTTGTGGGGAACGTATTCGACGTGCTTCTCGCCGGACTTCATCGTCACCGTGACGCGCGCGGGAAAGGCAGCGGGGAACTCGGGCAGTTCCTCTGCCTTGTAGGTGCACTTCCGGGCGATCGCCCGCGCCGCGGGATCGGCGATACGGTCGGGCGCGAAGCTCCAGACGTCGAGCTTGCCGTCGAGGAGCGCGCGCGCCATGGTCCAGGGCCCGCTGAACCGGGCCTCGTAGGGCGTGCGCGGCGCGGCCTTCGGCCCCGCGGGCTCGAAGATGAGGCCCACGTACCACTTGGGCACGTCGCTGTGAATGTTGGCGATGTCGTCGGCGCAATCAGGGCCGATCTTGCCTGCGGCGCGCATCTTGAGAATGGCCTGCACGCCGGCGTGGGCGCAGAGGCACGCCGGGTACGGCTTGGGTGCCATGTGCAGGACCTCCCAGTCCTCTCCATCCGCAGACTGCCACTCGTCGGAGATGTCGACCCGCGCGAACGAATTGAAGACCCCGAGCTTGTACTCGAAGACGGCCGAGGGCCCGCGGAAGCCTGCCTTCGCGAGTCGCGCGGCGCGAATCCCGGACATTGCAGCCCATCCTGCGTGCATCTGCTTCACGTCGCTGCCATCCGAGAGGTAGGCCATCAGTCCAGAAGCCATGCTGCCCGCGGTCCCGAGCGCGTTCACCGCCTGCTCGTCCGTGAGGCCGAGAAGGCGTGCTGCAACGAGGGTCGATGCGAAGGTGCCCAGCACCGACGTCGCCTGGAAGCCGTGGTCCTGGAATGGCCCGGGTGCGAGGCGGCCCAGGCGCGCGGCGGCCTGGTAGCCGACCACCATCGCGGCGAGGACCTCGCGGCCGGACGCCCCGATCGACTCGCCCAGCGCGAGCGCCGATGGCACGACGATGCAACTCGAATGCATGATTGCGGCGGCATGCGTGTCGTCGAAGTCGAGCGCATGGGCAAGCATCCCGTTGGCGAACGCCGCATCCTCGGGCGTCGCTCCGCGAGCCGCGCCCCACACCGTGGACTTCTCGGGGCCGCCCGCCTCGAGCGCCAGCTGGGTGGCCGCGACGCCCACGCCGAGCGTCCGGGCCGCGATCGCAACACCGAGCGTGTCCTTCACGCACATCGCCGTTCGCGCGAGCACGGCCTCGGGGATGGCACGTGTCTCGAGCCGGAACCACTCGCTGACCAGGCGCTCGGCGAACGTCGCGGGGATCGCCCGGGAGAATTGCGGGGCAGGGTGGGTGGCCATTCTGTCTTCCTTAGGGGCGCACGCCGTAGCGCGGCTTGGGGCCGAGCTTTCCGGGAAGCGTGGAGTAGGCGGTCTCGACGAAGCGGTGCAAGTAAGGGCGCGTCTCGCGCGGGTCGATGATGTCTTCGATCGCGAAAGCCTCGGCCATCCTGAACGGCGAGCAGAGCGCGGAGAGCTCGGCCTCGATCTCGGCCTCGCGCGCAACGGGATCCGGCGCGGACTCGATCTCGCGCTTGAACGCTGCGCGCGCGCCTCCCTGCACCGGGAGGTTTCCGATCTCGGCGTTGGGCCAGGCGATCTTGAAGTCGATGCCTGCCTTGTCGCAGGCGGCCATGCCGGCCATGCCGTAGCACTTGCGCACCACGAGCGTGAAGGAGGGCACGGTCGCCTGCATGGCGATATAGAGCGCGCGCATGCCGTCGCGCAGCGTTCCCGCCATCTCGGCCTGCGGCCCCACCAGGAAGCCGGGCTGGTCCACGAGATAGACCAGCGGCAGGTGGAAGGTGTCGCAGAGCTCAACGAAGTGGCCCTGCTTGCGCGCTGCCTTCGCATCCATCGCGCCGGCGTAGACGTTCGGATTGTTGGCCACGACGCCCACCGGATATCCGCCCAGGCGCGCGAACGCGGTGATGATGCCCTTGCCCCACGAGGGCTGGATCTCGAAGATCGACCCCCTGTCGAAGATGCCGCGCATGAGCTTTCTCATGTCGTAGGGCTTGCGCCGGTCGCGGGGGATGATCGAGGCGAGTTCCTCCTCGCGCCGGTCGACCGGGTCGTCGGATGGCATCGACGGGGGCATCTCCCATACGTTCTGCGGAAGGTAGGAGAGAAAGTCGCCCACCTGGCGAAGCGCCTCCTCCTCCGTCGCCACCACGTTGTCGATCGTGCCGCCAGTTGCGACCGCGATCTTCGAGCCGCCCAATTCCTCGCGCGTGACGTCGAGGCCGAGCGCGCGCTTGACCACCGGCGGGCCCGCCGCGAACACCTGGCTTTGCCCCGCGACCATCACCGACCAGTGCGAGAGGATGGCGCGCCCCGCCGGGCCGCCCGCCAGCCACGGATGAACCGGTCATAGAACCCC
>CAZIZD010000377.1:0-4496 GCA_964543615.1 uncultured Alcaligenaceae bacterium
CATGGCGCTGGCGCTGGATGCGCGCCCGCGTCGCGCGCGAGGACGCCTCCCGTCCGGTCCCCGCTGGGGCCGCGGAACGTTGCGTGATCTTGAGCGTGCCTCGTGTCATGAGGTCCCATCATAGCGGACCGCGCATTTCCCCCTCCGTCTTAAGCGTGAGCGCGGAGTGCGCCGCGCCGCGGGTGCACAATGCGTTGCCACGACGTCTCGCCCTCATGCACCTTCAGGACCTTCGCCAGCACCTGCGCGCCCTCGGCGCCAAGCCCTGCCACGAGCGCCTCGTGCTGCGCGCCTGGACCCGCGCGCTGCCGCTCGACGAGGGCCCGCGCGCGGCGGCCGACTTCCTCCCGGCGCGAATCCGCGACGCAATGCCGTCGCTGACGGACGCCTTTTCGGCGGTCGCTCGCGTCCGCTCCGAGCACGTCGCTGCCGATGCCTCCATACGCATGCTCGTCGATCTCGCGGACGGGCAGTCGGTGGAGACCGTGCTGTTGCCGCGCGACGGCGTGTGCGTGTCGACGCAGGTGGGCTGCGCGGTCGGATGCGTTTTCTGCATGACCGGACGCGGCGGGCTGCTGCGGCATTTGGGCAGCGCCGAGATCGTGGCGCAGGTGGCCCTCGCACGCGCGCGCCGCCCCGTGCGCAAGGTCGTGTTCATGGGCATGGGCGAGCCCGCGCATAACCTCGACGCGGTGCTCCAGGCGATCGACCTCCTCGCCACCGAAGGCGACATCGGCCACAAGAACCTCGTGCTCTCGACCGTAGGCGACCCACGCGTGTTCGAGCGCCTGCCTGCCCGCCGCATCCGTCCCGCGGTCGCGCTGTCGCTGCATTCCACCTTCGCGGCGACGCGGCGCGCGCTCCTGCCGCGCGCGGCGCCGCTCGAGCCCGCCGACATCGTCGACTGGGGCGAGCGCTATGCGCGCGCCACGCACTATCCCATCCAATACCAGTGGACGCTGTTGCGCGGCGTGAACGACACCGAGGAGGAGATCGACGGCATCGTGCGCCTCCTGCGCGGCAAGTACGCGGTGATGAACCTCATTCCGTTCAATGCCGTCGAAGGCACGGGCCACGCGCGACCCGACGCGTCGCATGCCGCCGAGATGGCCACCGCGCTCAACCGCCGCGGCGTGCTCGCCAAGCTGCGCAATTCCGCGGGGCAGGACATCGACGCCGGATGCGGACAGTTGCGCGCGCGGTCGTTGCGCAGCATCCCGATCAGGCGCGCACCCGCGCACAGTCCCGGCTGAGTCGCGCGAGCCCAATGCCCGCCAGCGGATCCCGCGTGCGCCTCGACAAGTGGCTCTGGGCCGCGCGCTTCTACAAGACGCGCACGCTCGCGGCGGAGGCCGTCGATGCGGGCCAGGTGCGTGTCGCGGGCGAGCGCGTCAAGACCGCGCATCCCGTTCGCGTCGGCGAGCGCGTATCCGTGCGCAAGTCCGGGTTCGTATGGGAGATCAACGTGATCGCGCTGTCGGACAAGCGCGGCGGCGCCGCGGACGCGGCCCTGCTCTACGAGGAGGACGCGTCGAGCATCGCCGCACGCGAGGCACTCGCGGCACAGCGCAAGGCCGCTGCACAGACGCAGCCGCGACATTCCGGCCGTCCGACCAAGCGGCAGCGACGCAAGCTCGAGGACTTCCTCAGCGAACCGTGAGGCAGAGGACGAAGCTTCGCTAGCACCAGCTCATGTTCATGACATCGAGCATGAACTCGGGACGCTGGTAGGCGCGAAACACGAGCCACGCCACGGCCAGCGCGACCACGATGCCGGCGGTGTGCCAGACGATCCGGCGTGAGAAAAAACGAAGGGGGCGATGCACGCCCCCTATCGTACTACTCCCGAGGATGCTCGTTACGCGCGCTGCGGCAGGTCCGGCAGCACGCCCACCAGCGAGACGGGTGTGGCGGGCAGCACGCCCAGGGCTCGCATCTTCGACATCACCGAGCTGAAATCGGCGGCCGTGTGGGCATCCGGAATGGGCTTGGCGAGGAGGTTCACTGCACGGCCGCTGACGACCAGGGGCAATTCCGGGGGAAGCGCCGCGCGCAGGCCGCGGATCTCCTGTCCCGCGATCTTGCCCGAGATGCCGCGGTCGAACAGCAGGACCACCAGCGCCACCTTGTACGCGTTTGCGGCGCCCGCGATTTCCTGCGCCGGGACGCCGGCGCCAAGCGACAGGCAATTGACGCCTTCGGTAAAGAGCAGCAACTCGAGAATGGCGAGCCCGAGCTGGTTGGGGTCGTTGGGCGGCGTGGCAAGCAGGATGTGCCGCGCATCGCGCGTCGGACGGACGAGGCGCGTCACGTCACGCAGCAGGCGCTGCGCGAGATCGGCGAAGCGGAGTTCCTGGAAGTTCTGCATGTCGCCGCGGACGACGCGCTCGTGCACGGCTTCGTTGAGCGGAATGAGCGTCTGCTCGAGGAACTTGCGCAGTCCCTGGCCGACGAGCAGCTTGGAGAGATGGTTCTGGAGCTCGCCCACGCGGTGCTGCGAGAGGAGCTTGACCGCGGTCTCGATCTCGGTCGGCAGCGGCGCCGGCTCGTCCACGGCAATGCCCAGCATCGACTGCAGCGCCGAATCGGCGAGCGGGACGACGGCGCCTGCGCGCCAGCCCTCGGACAGGAGCTGCTTGATCAACTTGAGCCGCGCCACCTGGTCAGGCGGATACACGCGATCGCCGAAAGCGTCGCGCAGGGGCATGGGGAAGCCGTAACGGCGCTGCCACATGTAGAGCTGCTCGCGGCGAAGCCCGGTGATGCGAACCACTTCGCGGATGTGGAGCGCTCCGCGCGTGTCGTTGGTCGCGCCCTGCGCGTCGACCGGCGCGAGCGCGGGCTCGCGGCGGCGGGTCGGTGCTTTGATGAGAATGCCCATGACTGGAACCCCGTCCGGTAACGTTGCTCGGATCTCGTAAGCTGTAACCCACAAGTATAGTCCCCGGGGTTACGCCACACCTCCGCCCACGGACCTGCGATACAAGGAGCGCGTGCGGTTCTGTGCTACACGAAGCGTTGATGCACGATGTGTGCCAGAGTGCTCGGCGGTGTTGCCCCCGGGGAAGGATTGGCCCATGATCCGTCGCGGCCGCCAGTCCGCGGCGCGTTACGGCGCATTTATTGCATGCGTCGTGCCATCCAACGGCAGACGACCCCACGATGTTCGGATTCGGCAAGAACTCTCGCGAGCCCCTCGCCGACGTGAAAAGCGTCGAGCGCTGGCTCGCGTCGTTTCCGAACGATCCCCTGACGATCCACGGCGAGGTGCTGGGCGAACTGGGCCGCATCGCCGACCAGAACGCGCGGCGCACGCCGCAGCGCCTCGAGGCCGTGTTCGCGCTCGACCAGCATTGCGCCGCGATCCGCAAGAACCTGACGGCGCAGTACATCGAGCACGCCTCGCGCAGCTCCAAGATCGAGCACCAGCTGTGGTCGGCGCAATTCGATCTCACGCAGGCGTTCCTGTTCGCGTATTACGCGTTTGCGCGCGAGGTCTCGGTCCACGCGCAGAGCCCCAAGTGGCAGCAGCTCCTGCCCGAGCTCCTGTGCCGGCAGATCGTGCACATGGGGCTCGACGCAAAGATCCGCCTGTACCGCTACGAGCAGTGGATTCCCGCGAAGTGGAGCGAGCTGCACTCGCTCTTCTCCCTCGCCTGCTCGCGCCAGATCGATCGCGCGCAGCTGCCGCGCGGCGGGGGCAGCACTGGCTCCACCACCATCGAGCACGAGTACCTCGTCGTCCTCCTCCTCCAGCTCATGAACGCCGGCAACATGACCGCGCGGCATCTCGAGTGGGTGGCCAACGAGCTCGACGAGTGGGCAGCACCGCTGCGCCTTTCGCTGGAGCCCTCCTCCGTGACGTCGTTCTACGTCGACTTGGGCTCGCGCGAGGGACTGCGCCGGCGCACGCCCGCGCCGCTCGAAGGCCGCGTCCTGTTCCTCGACACGCGGCCGATGCATTCGACGCTGACGCAGAACGTCATCATGCTCGAGCAGAAGATCAAGGCGCAGCCGCTGTCGGAACGTACGCCCAAGCGCACCGAGCAGCTCGGCCTTCTCACCAAGCTCGCGTCGCAGGTCGATCCCGAGTTCAAGCCGTTCGCCCGGCGCGGCGAGCGCACCGCGGCCGCGGGCAGCGTCGACGCGATCGTCGGCTTTGCCAGGATCTCCGCGTTCCTGCGCGAGGAGGACATGGCCGCCCTGCCCGCAATCGACCTCGGCGGCAAGAGTTACGGCGGCACGCTGGAGCTCGCAGTTTTCGGACGCAACCGCAACGAGGTCGATCGCAGGACGGAACTGTCGCGACGACGCTTCGCGCAGTTCGCGGCCCCCGGCGGTCCCTGGGAAGTGAAGGACGTGAGCCAGACCGGCTTTCGCCTGATCGCGCCGATGAGCGCCGCCAGCATGGTGACGCTGGGCTCGATGGCCGCCATCAGGCCCGAGGGACAGGCGACCTGGACGCTCGGCATCGTGCGCCGCATGAAGCGCATGAC
>CAZIZD010000378.1:0-4476 GCA_964543615.1 uncultured Alcaligenaceae bacterium
CAAGCGGGTGCTGCTTGCGGGTACGAGCGAAGGCGCCGTCGCAGTTGCGCGTTACCGCGGCGACGCCTTCGCGGGACGCATGATGTTCGCGTGGAGCTGCGAGCCCAACTACTACGTGGTCGAGCCCGGCAACGGATTCGCCGCGCAGGAGCCCGTGCTCAACGTCATCAGCTCGTCGGATCCCTTCTTCTCGCCGTCCAACTCATGGCTCGGAAACGCCGCCGCAAAGGGGCATTGCGCAGAGGCGCTCGCGGGCAACAAGAACGCGGTGATCGTGCTCATTCCCGGCGCGCCGCACACGCTCCTCAACCTGCCGGCCGCGCGCGGCGCGACGGCGTCGTTCATCGCGGAAACGACGAAGTAGCGAGCGTCCGGTCGAAGAATTCGAACGTCAGCGCCCAGATGCGGGCGCGCTGGCGGTTGTCGGCGGCGGCGCCATGGCCGCCCTCGATGTTCTCGTAGTAGAGCACGTCCTGCCCGCTCTCAAGCATGCGCGCGGCCATCTTGCGCGCGTGACCCGGGTGCACGCGGTCGTCGCGCGTGGACGTGATGAACAGCGTCGGCGGATAGCGCACGCCGGGACGCAGGTTGTGATACGGCGAGAACTTCTCGATGAACGCCCACTCGGCAGGATCGTCGGGATTGCCGTACTCGGCCATCCAGCTCGCGCCTGCGAGCAGCGTGTGATAGCGCCGCATGTCGAGGAGCGGCACCTGGCACACGATGGCACCGAAGAGATCGGGGCGCATTGTGAGCATGTTGCCGACGAGCAAGCCCCCATTGCTGCCGCCGATGATGCCGAGTCGCTTGGGCGAAGTCACCTTGCGCCGGACGAGATCTTCGGAGACGGCGATGAAGTCCTCGTACGCTTTGTGACGATTGGCCTTGAGTGCCGCCTGGTGCCAGCGCGGTCCGAACTCGCCGCCGCCCCTTATGTTGGCGACGACGAGCACACCGCCCTGCTCGAGCCACGCGGCACCGAACGTGGCGCTGTAGCGCGGCAACTCGGAGACCTCGAATCCGCCGTAGCCGTACAGCACCGTCGGGTTGTTGCCGTCGAGCGCGAGCTTCGCCGGCCCGACCTCGAAGTAGGGAATGCGCGTGCCATCCTTCGACACCGCCTCGTGCTGGCTGACCGCGAGCCCCTTGGCATCGAAGAACGACGGCAGCTGCTTCAGCTTCTCCGGCGCGCCGCCGCCCGCGGTGCCCAGGAAGAGCGCGGTCGGATCGAGGAAGCCGGTGACGGTGGCGAAGTAGTCATCCGACTCGACGGCATCGACCGCCTGCACGGCGACCGTGCTGAACTCCGGGACCCCCGGCAGCCGCTCCCGCTTCCAGGCCTTGCCCGCGCGCGTGAGCACGTAGACGCGATGGCGCACGTTGTCGAGCTCGGTGACGACGATGCGCGAGCGCGTCGCATCGAAGCCAAGCAACGCCTTGCGCTCGGTGGGCGCGAACAGCGCCGCGAAGTTTCGCTCGCCGTTCATGAACCGCTCGAAGTCCCCCGCGATGAGCGCGCCCGCCGGATAGGTCTTGCCACCCGTCGTCCACGCCTCGCGCAGCGAGAGAAGCAGGAGGTCGCGATGGATGTGCGCCTCCGCGGAGTCGGGCTTGTCGATGCGAACGGCCTTGCCGTCGCGCAGGACGAAGACCTCGTTGCGGAAGAACGCCGGGGTGCGCTGGAAGAAGTCGCGTTCGAAGCCCGGGGTGTGATCGCGCCACGCGCTTACCGCCACGTCGTCGGGCTTGCCTTCGAACACCGTGACGGCCGCTTCGAGCGGCGTGCCGCGCTTCCACAGCTTGACCACCCGCGGATAGCCCGACTTGGTGAGCGAACCTTCACCAAAGTCGGTGCCGACGTAGATCGAATCGGCGTCGCGCCACTGCGCGTTGCTCTTCGCCTCGGGCAGGAAGAAGCCACCCTCGACGAACGATTTCGTGGAAAGGTCGAACTCGCGCACGACCTTGGCGTCCGCCCCCCCACGGGATAGCGACACGAGGCAGCGGCGGTACGCGGGACGCAGGCACGATGCTCCGTGCCAGACCCAGTTCTCCTCCTCCTTCGCATTGAGGACGTCGAGGTCGAGCACGGTCTCCCACGCGGGAGCGGGCTTGCGGTACTCCTCGAGCGAGGTCCGGCGCCAGATCCCGCGCGCATTCTTCGCGTCCTGCCAGAAGTTGTAGTAGTACGGCCCCATTTTCGCGATGGAGGGAATGCGCGCGGGCGAGTCGAGGAAACCGAGGATGCGCTTCTCGAGCGCGCGAAAGCGCTCCGACTCGAGCGCTTTGCCGGTCTCGGCGTTGCGAGCACGGGCCCAGTCGAGCGACTTGCCGCCCTCGACGTCCTCGAGCCAGAGATGGGGGTCGACGGGCGCCGGTGCACCCGCGGCAAGGGTTGTGTCGAGGGCGCTCAAGGCAAGAAAGGTAGAGAGCAACAGGCGGAGCACATCCGGGGCCGCGGGATCGGGAATGCCGACCAGTGTATCGATCTCCGCTCGCGTGCGCCGCGATTGCGCATAATGTTCGCATGAGCCCGGTCGATGCCCGTGCCGAAGCGAGCCTTCGCGATCCCCTGCCTGTCCGCCAGGTGACGCCGGCCGCCATCGGCACCTGGCTTCGCAAGGGCTTCGCCGACCTCCGCGCGACACCCGCCGCAAGCCTCGCGCAGGGGCTCGTCGTCGCCATCGGCGGGTGGCTCGCGATCTTCCTCGCGCACCGCTACGCGTGGCTCGGTCCCGGCGCGATCTCCGGCTTCGTGATCGTGGGCCCGATCCTGTGCACGGGCCTTTACGAGTTGAGCCGGCTCACGGCGCGCGACGAACGCCCCGGGCTCGCCAACGTGATCGACGCGTGGCGGCGCGAGTCGCGGCCGCTGCTGCGCATGGGACTTCTCCTGTTCGTGCTCGCGACCGCGTGGGTCGCGGTTTCGGCGCTGCTCTTCTGGGTCTTTCTCAAGACGCCGCCGCGCACGGCAGTAGAGTTCCTGCGTTACGCCGCAGTGGAGCAAGGCAACGTGCTGTTCACGGCGTGGATCCTCGCGGGCGCGCTCGGCTGCGCGTTCGTCTTTGCGCTCTCCGCGGTCGCGCCGCCGCTCCTCCTGGGACGTCGCATCGGATTCCGGCGCGCATTGCTCACGAGCGTGCGCGCGGTGGGCGACAACCCCGTTACGATGGCGCTGTGGGCGGCGGTGATCATGGTCGCGATCGGCCTCTCCTTCGCGACTGCGATGCTCGGCTTCGTGATCACGGTTCCGCTCATCGGGCACGCGACGTGGCACGCGTACAAGGACCTCGTCGTGACCGACGGCGTGCCGTTGCGTTACGAGTAGCCCGGCATGGAAGGCACGCTCTTCGGCCTCACCGAGGAACAGATCGCGCAATGGGGCCTCACCTGGGGCGTGGGCGCCTTCATCGCGCTCATGCTGTTCATCATCTGGAAGGTGGCGCGCGAGTCGAAAGCGGGCCGCTTCGGCACATTCGTCCTCTTCTTCGTGCTCGCCTTCGGGATCTTCGGCTTCGTCATGAAGCAGGTGATCCAGTGGCTGCTCGACATCGGCTAGGAAACGAGGTTCCTTGTCCAAGCAGAGTCCGGCTGATGTAGGACAAACACGGATTACCCGGCACAAGGGGCGCCCCTAGACTGCGGTTCCGTTCCTCGTCAAGGCAGCGCCGTGAGCTCACCCGCACACGTGGATCGCGGCGGCGACATGGGTGCCCGCATGCGTGCCTTCGACTGGTCCGCGACGCCGCTGGGCCCTCTCGACACCTGGCCGCGCAGTCTCAAGACCGTCGTTCGGATCATGCTCGACTCGCGCTATGCGATGTGGATGCTCTGGGGACCGGATTTCACGTTCCTCTGCAACGACGCCTACGCCGCGCAGACGCTCGGCATCAAGCGCACCTGGGCCATCGGCGCGTCGGCGCGGCGTGTGTGGGCGGAGATATGGCCCGACATCGGGCCGCGCATCGATCGCGTCCTCGACGGCGGTGAAGCCACGTGGGACGAGGCGCTGCTCCTCTTCCTCGAACGCAGCGGCACCCGCGAGGAGACGTATCACACGTTCTCCTACAGCCCGCTTCCTGACGACGAGGGCCGGATCGCCGGCATGCTGTGCGTGGTGACGGAGGAGACGGAGCGCGTGATCGGCGAGCGGCGGGTCAAGCTCCTGCGCGATCTCGCCGCGGAGTTCGCGCCGGCCCAGGCGACATCGGAAGTGCTCGACGCGTTGCAGCGCACGCTGCGCGCGGATGCGCGGGACATTCCGTTCGCGCTCGTGTTCGTGCCGGACGAAGGCGGCTGGCGTTGCGAGTCGAACAGCCAGACTCCGCAGCACGCCATGCTGTGCGATCCCACGCACTGGCCGCTCGATCGCGCACTCGGGGCAGGCAGCGCGGGCATCGTCGTCGACCTGGCCGATCTCGCCGGCGATGCGCCGAAAGGTCCGTGGCCGTGGCCGCCGCAGCGCGCCGTGTGCAT
>CAZIZD010000379.1:0-1961 GCA_964543615.1 uncultured Alcaligenaceae bacterium
GCGAAGTCCATGCCGTGATCGGCCCCAACGGCGCCGGCAAGACCACGCTCATCGGTCAGCTCACGGGCGAGATCGCGCCCGATGCCGGCAGCATCCGCTTCGACGGTCGCGAGGTCGCGCACGAGCCCGTGTTCCGGCGCGCGCTGATGGGCTTCGGGCGCTCCTACCAGATCACGTCCGTGTTCCCCGAGTTCAGCGTGCTCGCCAACGTGACGCTCGCCGTGCAGGCGCATGCGGGCCACAGCTTCCGCTTCTTCCGTCCGCTGGCGGCGGAGCGCGAGCTCGTCGACCGCGCGCGCGCCGCGCTCGAGGAAGTGGGTCTCGCATCCAAGGCCGACGTGATCGTCGCCGAGATGGCGCACGGCGAACGGCGCCAGCTCGAGGTCGCGATGAGCCTCGCGTCGGGGCCCAAGCTCCTGCTGCTCGACGAGCCGATGGCCGGCATGAGCCTCGCCGAGTCGGAGCGCATGGTGGAGCTCCTGTCCACGCTGAAGGGACGCTACGGCATGCTGCTCGTCGAGCACGACATGGACGCCGTGTGGAAGCTCGCCGACCGCATCTCGGTGCTGGTCTACGGACGCGTCATCGCGTGCGGCGACCCTGCCTCGATCCGCGAGAACGCCGAGGTGCGCGCCGCGTACCTGGGCGACCAGGAGCTGGTCGCGTGACCATGCTCTTGAAGGTCTCCGATCTCACCGCGCGCTACGGCACGAGCCAGGTGCTGTTCGGCATGCACTTCGAGGCCGCGCGCGGCGAGTGCATTACGCTGATCGGCCGCAATGGCATGGGCAAGTCGACGACGGTGAAGAGCCTCCTCGGGATGCTGCGCACGCACGAGGGCCGCATCGAGTTCGAAGGCCGGGCCATAGCCGGATGGCCCTCGTATCGCATCGCGCAGGCCGGCATCGGCCTCGTGCCCGAGATGCGGCAGATCTTCCCCACGCTCACCGTGCGCGAGAACCTGGTCGCGACGGGGCGCGACGCCAGGAGAGCGTCCAATCCGTGGACGCTCGAGCGCGTTTACGCGCTGTTTCCGCGCCTCCGGGAGCGCGAGCGCAATCTCGGCACGCAGCTGTCCGGCGGCGAGCAGCAGATGCTCGCCATCGGGCGTGCGCTCATGACCAATCCGAGCCTCCTCGTGCTGGACGAGGCGACGGAAGGGCTGGCGCCGCTCGTGCGCGCCGAGATCTGGCGCTGCCTCGCCGCGCTGAAGGCAGAGGGCCTCACGCTCATCGTCATCGACAAGAACGTGGCACCGCTTGCGCGCCTCGCCGACCGCCACTACGTCGTGGAGAAGGGACGCGTCGCGTGGCACGGCGACTCGAAGGCACTGCTTGCCGATCCCGCATTGCTTCACCAATACGTCGGTGTCTGACCGACCTCACGCCATGACCCAATCCGCCGTCGTTCCCGATCTTGCCAAGCCGCGCGGCCGCTATCCGCACTTCCGCCGCGCGGGCGACTTCATCTACGTGTCGGGCCTCTCCTCGCGCCGCGCCGACAACACCATCGCGGGCGCGTCCGCCGACGCGATGGGCACCACGAAGCTCGACATCCGCGAGCAGACGCGCGGCGTGATCGAGAACCTGTCGCGCATCCTCGAGGCCGCGGGCGCGTCGCTGGCCCACGTGGTCGATGTCACGGCCTTCCTCGTCGACATGAACGACTTTGGCGGCTACAACGAGGTCTACGGCGAGCACTTCGGTCCGGACGGGCCCGCGCGCACCACGATCGCGGTGCACCAGCTGCCGCACCCGCACCTGCGCATCGAGATCAAGGCCGTGGCCTATGCCCCTCGGGAATCGAAACCATGAACCGTCCTCTCAACCTGGCCAAGTGGATCGAGGAGCATCGCGACCTCCTGAAGCCGCCCGTCGGCAACGCGGTGATCTGGGAGGAGGCCGACTTCATCGTGATGGTCGTGGGCGGCCCCAACAAGCGCACGGACTATCACGACGATC
>CAZIZD010000379.1:1971-4472 GCA_964543615.1 uncultured Alcaligenaceae bacterium
GAGGGCGATATCTTCCTGCGCATCATGGAGGAGGGCGGTCCGCGCGATCTCCCCATCCGGGCGGGCGACATCTTCCTGCTGCCGCCGCACGTGCGCCACTCGCCGCAGCGTTCCGAGGGAAGCGTGGGCCTCGTGATCGAGTATCGCCGCCCGCCGGGCGCGCTCGACGGCTTCGAGTGGTACTGCCTCGAATGCCACGCGCTGGTGCATCGCGTGGAGGTGCAGCTGCAGAGCATCGTGCGCGACCTCCCGCCGCTCTTCGACCGCTTCTACGGCGACGCGTCGCTGCGCAAGTGCCCCAAGTGCGGAGCGGTGCACCCCGGCAAGGCGGCATGATCGCCGGGACTGCGTGAAGATCGACATCCACGCCCACGTCTTCCCGCGCATATCGCGCGAGGAAGCGCTCGCGGCGCATCCGCGTGCACCGTGGCTCGCCGAAGACGGCGACGGCACCGGCCACATCATGCAGAACGACGCGCGCTTCCGTCCGGTCGAGGCGCGCCTGTGGGATGCGCACGCGCGCTTGCAGTGGATGACCGAGGCGGGCATCGACGTGCAGTTCGTGTGCGCGACGCCGATCATGTTCGGCTATTCGTGGGACACGGCGAAAGCCGTTGCGTGGTGCGAGCGCATGAACGAGCGCATGCTCGAGTTCTGTGCGGCGGACGCGACGCGACTCAAGGCCCTCGCCCAGGTCCCGTTGCAGGACGTCGACGCCGCGTGCCGCGCCGCGACCGCCGCGCGCGCCGCGGGACACATCGGCGTGCAGATCGGCAACCACGTGGGGGCGAAGAGCCTCGACGATCCCGGCATCCTCGACTTCCTGCGCCATTGCGCGGGCGAGTCGATGCCGGTGCTCGTGCATCCGTGGGACATGATGGGCGACGAGCGCATGAAGCGCTGGATGCTGCCGTGGCTGGTCGCGATGCCAGCCGAGACGCAGCTCTCCATTCTGTCGCTCGTGCTGTCCGGCGCCTTCGAGCGCCTGCCGCGATCGCTCACGCTCGTGTTCGCGCACGGCGGCGGCAGCTTCGTCTGGCTGCTCGGCCGCGTCGACAACGCGTGGCGCGAGCGCGACATCGTGCGAGCCGACTGCCCGCGCCTTCCCTCCTCCTATTGCGATCGCTTCTGCGTGGACTCCGCGATCTTCAACGAGGACGCGCTGCGCATGCTCGTCGCCGCGATGGGCCCCGAGCGCGTGATGCTCGGCACCGACGCGCCGTTCCCGTTGGGCGAGGTGAAGCCGGGCGCGCTGGTCGATGCTGCCTACGCGGACGAGCCCGTCGTCCGCGATGCGATCCTCGCGGGCAACGCGCATCGCCTGTTCCGCCTCGCCTGAAGCGGGCCGTCCGGTGGCGCCGCCAAGCCGAAGCGTGGCTTGCACGGTGCTAAGCTCGCTCGCTCCACCCCACTCTCCGGAGACATTCATGGCCATCGAAAAGAAAGCCACCGTTCACTGGGAAGGCCGCGGCAAGCAGGGCCGCGGTGCGATCAGCACCGAGACAGGCGCGCTGTCGTCCTACCCCTACGGATTCGCGAGCCGCTTCGAGGGTGACAAGCGAGGCACCAATCCCGAGGAGATCCTGGGCGCCGCGCACGCGGCGTGCTTCGCGATGGCGTTCTCGTTCACGTGCGACAAGGCAGGCTTCGAGACGACGTCCGTCGACGCGAGCGCGAGCGTGCGCCTCGTGCAGCAGGGCGACGGCTTCCTCATCGATCGCATCGCACTGACGCTCGATGCGACCATTCCCGGCATCGACCCCGCAAAATTCCAGGAGCTGGCCGAGACCGCGAAGAAGTTCTGCCCGCTTTCGAAGGCGCTCGCCTCCGTGCCCGAGATCACGCTCACGGCGAACCTGCGCGCCTAGTTCGCGACAGCGACGGCATGGCCCTCGAGTACGGCCCGCTGATCGAGAGGTACGGCTACTTCGCGACCCTCGCGGGTACGCTGATCGAGGGCGAGACGCTCCTCATCCTCTCCGGACTGGCGGCGCATCGCGGCTACTTGTCGCTGCCGATCGTGATCCTCGTCGGCGCCGTCGGCGGTGCGGTCGGCGACATGGCGTTCTTCCTGCTCGGGCGCCACTACGGGCGGGATCTCCTTTCGCGGTTTCCTCGATTCGCACCCGCGGCAGGCCGCGTGCACGCGATGATCGAGCGGCATCCCGCGTCGACCATCGTCGCGGTGCGGTTCATGTACGGGCTGCGCGCGGCCGGACCCGCGATCATCGGCACGACCTCGATTCCGTTCGCGCGCTTCGCCTTGCTCAATGCCCTTGGCGCGGCGTTCTGGAGCGCTTGCTGGGCCGGCGCGGGCTACCTCCTCGGACGCGCGGCGGAGCGGCTCCTGGGCGACGTCGCGAAGATCGAGCGCGAGCTCTTCGGGGGCGCGCTCCTGGTCGCGCTGTTGGGCATCGTCGCGTACCACGTGTGGCGCGCGCGCGCCGCGCGCGCATCGCGCGGCTAGCGATTCACGCGAACAGGTTGCCGACGATCACGCC
>CAZIZD010000380.1:0-4468 GCA_964543615.1 uncultured Alcaligenaceae bacterium
GTGGGCTTGCCGAGAAGGAGGACGCCGTCGACGCGTCGGCGTTGTGTACGCGGCTGGGACACTGCGCAACCCTACGGGATGGGGCTCACCGTTTCACTCACCGAATTTCTTGTCGGCCGCCACCGCGTCGTCGATGAGCTGCGACATCTTGAGGCCGTGCTCGATCGAATCGTCGTACGCGAAGTGGAGCTCGGGCACCGAATAAAGGCCGAGGCGGTGCGAAAGCTCCCTGCGCAGGAACCCGCCGGTGCGCGAGAGCGCATGCACGGCTTCGTCGCCCTGCTCGCGTCCGGCGAGATGGGTGAAGAAGACCTTCGCGTGCGACAGGTCCGGCGAAACGTCGACGCTCGTCACCGTGACGGGACCCACGCGCGGATCCTTCACCTCGTTGCGCAGGATGTCGGCCAGCTCCTTCTGGATCTGGTCGCCGACACGGATGGAGCGCTGCGTGGATTTGCGTTTGGGCATTCGATGGTGCTTGTTCCTGGTGAACGAATGAACGGGTGAATTGGCTTGCCACCGCCGGTGGCATGTCGCTTCACCCGTTCACTCGTTCACTCGTTCACACGTTCACCGGTCCAACGGCATCACAGGGTTCGGGACACTTCCACGATCTCGTACACCTCGAGCTGGTCGCCCTTCTGCACGTCGTTGTAGTTCTTGAGCGAGAGGCCGCACTCGAACCCCGCCTTGACCTCGCGCACGTCGTCCTTGAAGCGCTTGAGCGAATCGAGCTCGCCGTCGTGGACGACGACGTTGTCGCGCAGGAGGCGCACGCGCGAGCCGCGCCGCACGAGGCCCTCGGTGACGTAGCAGCCCGCCACCGTGCCGACCTTGGAGATGCGATACACCTCGCGCACCTCGACGATCCCGAGCTTGTTCTCCTTCTGCTCGGGCGAGAGCATGCCGGACAGCGCCGCCTTCACCTCGTCGACCGCGTCGTAGATGATGTTGTAGTAGCGGATCTGCACGCCGCTGCCTTCGGCCAGCTTGCGCGCCTGCGCATCCGCACGCACGTTGAAGCCGATCACCACCGCCTTCGACGCGAGCGCCAGGTTGATGTCCGACTCGGTGATGCCGCCGACACCCGCATGCACGATGTTGACCTTCACCTCGTCGGTGGAGAGCTTGGTGAGCGCCTGCGACAGGCCCTCGTAGCTGCCCTGCACGTCGGCCTTGATGATCAGCGTCAGCGTCTTCACCGCCGCCTCGCCCACCTCGCCGAACATGTTCTCGAGCTTCGCCGCCTGCTGCTTGGCGAGCTTCACGTCGCGGAACTTGCCCTGGCGGAACAGCGCGATTTCGCGCGCCTTGCGCTCGTCGCCCAGGACCATCACGTCCTCGCCGGCGAGCGGCACGTCCGACAGGCCCTGGATCTCCACCGGATAGGCGGGACCGGCTTCGTTCACCGTCTTGCCGTCCTCGTCGGTCATCGCACGCACGCGCCCGAAAACCGCGCCCGCGAGCACGATGTCGCCGCGCTTCAGCGTGCCGGACTGCACGAGCACCGTCGCCACCGGACCGCGGCCCTTGTCGAGACGCGCCTCGATCACGATGCCCTTGGCCGGCGCATCCTTCGCAGCCTTGAGCTCGAGCACTTCCGCCTGCAGTAGCAGGCCGTCGAGCAGGCGATCGATACCCTCCCCCGTGCGCGCGGAGACCGGAATGAACTGGACGTCGCCGCCGTACTCTTCCGGCAGCACACTCTCGGCCACCAGCTCCTGCTTGACGCGGTCCGGATTCGCTTCGGGCTTGTCGATCTTGTTGATCGCCACCACGAGCGGCACGTTGGCCGCCTTGGCGTGGGCGATCGCCTCCTTGGTCTGCGGCATGACGCCGTCGTCGGCGGCCACCACCAGCACGACCATGTCGGTGACCTTCGCGCCGCGCGCGCGCATGGCGGTGAACGCCTCGTGGCCCGGCGTGTCGAGGAACGTGATCACGCCCTTCGCCGTCTCCACGTGATACGCGCCGATGTGCTGCGTGATGCCGCCGGCTTCGCCGCTCGCCACTCTCGTGCGGCGGATCGTGTCGAGCAGCGACGTCTTGCCGTGATCGACGTGGCCCATGACGGTGACCACCGGCGGACGCGGCAGGAGTTCCGCCGCGTGCTGCGCGTGCGACTCGGCGAGGAGCACGTCGGGGTCGTCGAGCTTGGCCGCGACCGCCTTGTGACCCATTTCCTCGACGACGATCATCGCCGTCTCCTGGTCGAGGTTCTGGTTGATGGTGACCATGGTGCCGAGCTTCATCATCGCCTTGATGACCTCGGTGGCCTTGACCGACATCTTGTGCGCGAGCTCGGCGACGGTGATCGTCTCCGGCACCGTCACCTCGCGCACCACGGGACCCTGCGCACCGGACGCATCGGCGCCTTCGTCGTCGCGATGACGGCCGCCCACCTTGGGCCCGCGCCATCCTGCAGCTGCCGCAGCGCCCGCGCCGCCACCACCCGTATCACCGCGCAGCTTGAGCGCGCGACGGCGTGCGGCCTCCTCCTGGAACACCTGCCCCGGTGCCTTCTTCGTCGGGCGGTCGCGCTTGTCGCCCGGCTTGGCGGTGGGCCGGTGCAGCGTGCCTTCCTTCTTCACATCGGCCGCGGGCGCGGCCTTGGCGTCCGTGGCGGCCTTGGCCGCGGCTTCGGCAGCCTTCGCAGCTTCCTCGGCCTCGCGCTCCTTCCGGCTCTTGCGCGCCGCTTCGCGCTCCTGCTTTTCGCGGAGCTCCTCTTCCTGACGCTTCTGCAGGGCCTGCGCCTTGCGCGACTCCTCCTCGCGCGCGGCGATTTCCTGCGGCGTGAGGTGCGAAGGGGTTGCCGACGGCGCGGGGGCCGGCGCAGGCGCCGGCGGCGGCACGGGCGCGGCCACCTCGGGCGGAGGCGGAGGCGGCGGCTCGACGACGACGGGTTCGGGAATCTCGACGACCGGCTCGATCACCGGCGGCGGTGCGGCCTCCTCGACCGGCGCTGCGGCGGCGGGCGCCTCGTCCTCGCGGCGCACGAGCACGCGCTTCTTGCGCACCTCGACCTGGATCGTTCGCGACTTGCCGCTCGAGTCCGCGGCCTTGATCTCCGTCGTTTGCTTGCGCGTGAGCGTGATGCGCTTCTTCGTATCGCTCTGCGCGCCGTGCTGCTTGCGCAGGTAGTCGAGAAGGCGCGTCTTGTCCTGCTCGGTCAGCTTGTCGCCGGCCTTCTTGGCGTCGACGCCGGCGGCGGCAAGCTGCTCGAGCAGCGCTCCGGCCGGCATCTTGAGCTCGGAGGCAAATTGTTCGATCGTGGTCTGGGCCATGCTGTTTCCTTCTCTTGCCTCGTCACTTGCTCGCGCTCGTTGCCGCTGCTGCCTCGGCCTGCGGCTCGAACCAGTGCGCGCGCGCCTTCATGATGAGGTCCACGGCACGCTCATCGCTGATGCCGGTCATTTCGGTCAATTCGTCGGTCGCGAGATCGGCGAGCGCATCGCGCGTCATCACGCCGTTCTGGGCGAGCTTGCTCGCGATCTCGGTGTCCATGCCTTCGAGGCTCAGCAGCGCTTCCTCGACGTTCTCCACCGACTCCTCGCGCACGATCGCCTCGGTGAGCAGCGCGTTACGCGCGCGGCTCCTGAGCTCGTTGACGGTGTCCTCGTCGAAGGACTCGATCTCGAGCATCTCGTTGAGGGGCACGTAGGCGACTTCCTCGAGGGACGTGAAACCTTCGGCGATGAGGATGTCGGCGACCTCCTCGTCGACGTCGAGGCGATCCATGAAGAGCGCCCGCAGGCGGCCGGTCTCGCTCTCCTGCTTCTGCTGCGATTCCTCCACGCTCATGAGGTTCAACTGCCAGCCGGTGAGCTCGGAGGCAAGGCGCACGTTCTGTCCGCTGCGGCCGATGGCGATCGCCAGATTCTCCTCGTCGACCACCACGTCCATCGCGTGCTTCTCCTCGTCGACGAGGATGCTCTGCACCTCGGCCGGCGCGAGCGCGTTGATGACGAACTTCGCGGGATCCTCCGAAAAGAGGATGATGTCCACGCGCTCGCCGGCGAGCTCGTTGGTCACGGCCGTGACGCGCGAGCCGCGCATGCCGATGCACGTGCCCTGCGGATCGAGGCGCGGGTCGTTGGACTTCACAGCGATTTTGGCGCGGATGCCGGGATCGCGCGCGGCGGCCTTGATCTCGATGAGTCCCTCCTCGATCTCGGGCACTTCGAGCTCGAACAGGCGCACGAGGAAGTCGGGCGACACGCGGGAGAGGATGAGCTGCGGGCCCTTCGCGGTGCGGTCGATCTTCATCACGTACGCGCGCACGCGGTCGCCCACGCGCAGCATTTCCTTCTGGATGAGCTGGTCGCGCGGGATGACGCCTTCGATGCGTCCCGACTCGACGATGACGTTGCCGCGCTCGATGCGCTTCACCGTGCCCGTGAGGAGGTTGTCGTCGCGCTCGAGGAAGTCGTTGAGGATCTGCTCGCGCTCGGCGTCGCGGATCTTCTGC
>CAZIZD010000381.1:0-4463 GCA_964543615.1 uncultured Alcaligenaceae bacterium
CCCATGGCAAAGGGACTCGGTGAAGAGCTGCACCAAAGCTTCGTCGTCGACAACCGTGGCGGCGCCGGAGGCAACATCGGGACCGCGATGGTCACCAAGGCCGCGGCGGACGGCTATACGCTGCTCATCACGTCGAGCGCGCCGATCGTGATCAATCCGAGCCTCTACAAGCAGATGCCCTTCGATCCCCCGAAGGATCTCGCCCCCATCACGAACCTGCTGCGCGTGCCGCTCGTGCTTGTGGTGCACCCGTCGGTGCCGGCGAACAACCTGAAGGACCTCATCGCGTACGTCGAGGCGCAGAAGGGCAAGGTCCAGTATGCATCCTCCGGCAACGGCACGCCGCAGCACCTCACTGGCGAGCTCTTCAAGTCGACGGCCAAGCTCGACATGGTGCACGTGCCCTACAAGGGTTCGGCGCCCGCGATCACCGACCTCATCGGCGGACACATTCCCATCATGTTCGACAGCACGATCGCGATCCTTCCGCAGATCAAGGCCGGCAAGGTGAAGCCCATCGCCATCACGAGCGCCAAGCGTTCCTCCGTCCTGCCCAACGTTCCCACGTTCGCCGAAGCCGGCATGCCGGGCTTCGAGTCGTACGCGTGGTATGGATTCTTCGCGCCGGCCAAGACGCCGGCCGACGTGCTGGCCAAGCTCAACGCCGCGGCGCTCAAGGTCATGAAGAGCCCCGAGTGGCAGAAGGTGCTGGCCGACACGGGTTCGGAGAACGTAGGCGAGACGCCCGAGCAGTTCGCGGCCTTCACCAGGGCCGAGGCGGTCAAGTGGGCGAAGGTCGTGAAGGACAGCGGCGCGACGCTCGACTGAAGCGAGGCGGCTGGCTGGGCCCGCCCCTGCGGCGGGGGTTGAATTTCCCGGGCTGCGCCGCTATTATTAGCACTCGAAGCAAGGGAGTGCTAACAACCTCCCCGCGAGCTTTCGGAGGAGCGATCCGGGCCGGCCCAAACCGGCCCCAAATTCGTCGCCGCCGGGCCCCACAAAGCGGCCCCGCATCGCGGCGTCTCCACCGAAACCCCGCGTCGATCAATTCAATCCACAGGAGTGAGTGCTAACATGAAGCTGCGTCCCCTGCACGACCGCGTGATCGTCAAGCGGCTCGAGGAAGAACGTAAATCCGCCGGCGGGATCGTCATCCCCGACACCGCGGCCGAGAAGCCGTCCATGGGCGAAGTCATCGCCGTCGGACCGGGCAAGACCGACGACAACGGCCGACTCCTCGCCATCGGCGTGAAGCCCGGCGACAAGATCCTCTTCGGCAAGTACTCGGGCCAGGAATTCAAGATGGACGGCGCCGACTACCTCCACATGCGCGAAGACGACATCATCGGCATCGTCGGCTGACGGCCAGTTTCGTCCCGGTCACCGAATTCAATAGTTCCAGGAGATTCCCAACATGGCAGCTAAAGACGTCCGCTTCGGCGAAGGCGCCCGCAACAGAATGGTGAATGGCGTGAACATCCTCGCCAACGCCGTCAAGGTCACCCTCGGCCCCAAGGGCCGCAACGTCGTCCTCGAGCGCAGCTTCGGCGCGCCGACCATCACCAAGGACGGTGTCTCGGTCGCGAAGGAAGTCGAGCTCAAGGACAAGTTCGAGAACATGGGCGCGCAGATGGTGAAGGAAGTCGCGTCCAAGACCTCCGACGTCGCCGGTGACGGCACGACGACGGCCACGGTCCTCGCGCAATCGATCATCAGCGAAGGCATGAAGTACGTCGCCGCGGGCATGAACCCGATGGATCTGAAGCGCGGCATCGACAAGGCGGTGATCGCCGTCGTCGAGGAACTCAAGAAGATCAGCAAGCCCTGCAGCACCAGCAAGGAAATCGCGCAAGTCGGCTCGATCTCGGCCAACGCCGACGAGTCGATCGGCAAGACGATCGCCGAGGCGATGGACAAGGTCGGCAAGGAAGGCGTCATCACCGTCGAGGACGGCAAGGGCCTCGAGAACGAGCTCGACCTGGTCGAGGGCATGCAGTTCGACCGCGGCTACATCTCGCCGTACTTCATCAACAACCCGGACAAGCAGGTCGCCGTTCTCGACGATCCGTACGTGCTCCTGCACGACAAGAAGGTCAGCAACATCCGCGATCTCCTGCCGCTGCTCGAGCAGGTCGCCAAGGCTGGCAAGCCGCTGCTCATCATCGCCGAGGACGTCGACGGCGAAGCGCTCGCCACGCTGGTCGTGAACAACATCCGCGGCATCCTCAAGACCACCGCCGTCAAGGCGCCGGGCTTCGGCGATCGCCGCAAGGCGATGCTCGAGGACATCGCGATCCTCACGGGCGGCACGGTCATCGCGGAAGAACTGGGCCTCAAGCTCGAGAACGCGACGCTCAAGGATCTCGGTCGCGCCAAGCGCATCGAAGTGGGCAAGGAAGACACGACCATCATCGACGGCTCCGGCGAGAAGGCGGCCATCGAAGCGCGCGTGAAGAACATCCGCAAGCAGGTCGAGGAAGCCACCAGCGACTACGACAAGGAAAAGCTGCAGGAGCGCGTCGCGAAGCTTGCGGGCGGTGTTGCGGTGATCAAGGTCGGCGCTGCCACCGAAGTCGAGATGAAGGAAAAGAAGGCGCGTGTCGAAGACGCCCTGCACGCCACGCGTGCGGCGGTGGAAGAAGGCATCGTGCCGGGCGGCGGCGTTGCGTACATCCGCGCGCGTGCCAACCTCAAGGACCTGAAGGGCAGCAACCCCGACCAGGAAGCGGGCATCAAGATCGTGCTGCGCGCGATCGAGGAGCCGCTGCGCATGATCGTCCAGAACGCCGGAGACGAGCCCTCGGTGGTCGTCAACAAGGTCGTCGAAGGCAAGGGCAACTACGGCTTCAACGCGGCCTCGGGTGCCTATGGCGACATGGTCGAGATGGGTGTTCTCGATCCGACCAAGGTGACGCGCTTCGCGCTGCAGAACGCCGCTTCGGTGGCGGGCCTCATGCTCACGACCGACGCGATGATCGCGGAGCTTCCCAAGGACGACAAGCCCATGGGCGGTCCCGGCGGCGGCATGGGCGGCATGGGCGACATGGATATGTGATTCAGGAACCAGGCATCAGGCATCAGGCATCGGAAGCCCGGCGCGAGAGCGCCGGGCTTTTTCGTTGGCGCGCCCGCGACGGCGCTGGGCGCGACTCGCGTCGGCGCGGGCAGCCGCGGTAGCGTCCGCCGAGCCGCCGCTTCCGGGGCGAGGCGAACCTGCCGATGGCGCTAGGATGCCGAAATGCTTTAGACTACAAGGGATTAATGGCCAAACCTTAATAATTACAACGCTTATGTTGCGGCAGTTGTCGCCCACAAGTCGGGGCTTACGATGACACAGGGAGTTCTGTTCGCGCTGATGATGGCGATCCTGATCGTCGTCGTCGTGATCGGCTTCGTCCGCCGCAACCGCGCGTCGCGCGGCCGCGCAGCCGGCGGCGCGGACTCGCCGCATACGGTCGCGCAATGGACCGAGGGCGAGACGACGCGGCTCCTGTCGTCCGCCGAGCTGCCGGGCCTCTACCTCCTGCGCCCGCGCTTCCTCACCAAGGCCGAGGGCGTGGTCTACCTGCTGCTCAAGGCCGCGTTCCCGCGCAACGAGATCTTCGCGCGCGTGCGCCTCTCCGACGTGCTGCAAGTGAAGATCGGGCCGCAGGGAATGGAGCGCCTGCGCGCATTCCGCAAGATCGCCAACCAGCACGTGGGCTTCGTCGTGTGCGACCGCGACATGACCATCATCGCGATCGTCGACTCGAAGGAGCCGGATCAGGTCGTGAATCCGCGCGACCAGAAGCTCGAGGTCATCAAGCAGCGCTGCCTGCAGGCGGCGCAGGTGAAGTACATCTGCGTCTATCCGCCGCAGCTGCCGCGCTATCGCGAGCTGCGCGAGCAGATCCTGGGACCCGCGGCCGACCTGGTCTAGCCCGCTCTTACCCTTTCCCGCGTACCGTTACGTAGGTCCCTGCGACGACCAGCGCGCCGCCCACCAGCAGGTTGCGCGTCAGCGGCTCGTCGAGGAACAGCGCGCCCCACAGCACCCCGAAGAGCGGGATGAGGAACGTGACGGTCAGCGCGCGCTGCGGACCCACGTCCGCGATCAGCTTGAAGTAGATGAGATAGGCGATCGCGGTCGAGCCAATCGCGAGCCCGGCGACGTTGGCCATCACGAGCGGCGTGAGGGGACCCGGGATCGTGGTGAACGGCAGCAGCGGCATCAGCGCGAGCGCCGCCGTCACCTGGCTCGCGCACGCGATCGACATGCTGGGGACGTCCGAGAGCCTGCGCTTGGTGTACACGCCCGCGAGCGCATAGCAGATCGCCGCGACCAGGCACGCACCGCTCGCCACGAGGACGTCGCGGCTCATCGGGCCGGCGTGCCATCCGACGAGGACGATCACGCCCACCATGCCGAGGGCGATGCCGGCGCGCTTCCTCGCGGTGGCGGGCTGCCCGAGCCAGATCGCGCC
>CAZIZD010000382.1:0-4456 GCA_964543615.1 uncultured Alcaligenaceae bacterium
CGCCGCCTTCTTCGCGCGCGGCGATGTCTTCGGCCTCGGCGTGTGCAACGGCTGCCAGATGATGTCCGCGCTGCGTGACATGATCCCGGGGGCGTCGCACTGGCCGCGCTTCGTGCGCAACCGGTCCGAGCAGTTCGAGGGACGCTTCACGATGGTGGAGATTGCGCGGTCGCCGTCGCTGTTCTTCGCAGGGATGGAGGGCAGCCGCATTCCCGTCGCCACCGCGCACGGCGAAGGGTACGCCGAGTTCCGCGACGGCGCCGCGCTCGCAGCCGCGCAGCCGCTCGTGGCGATGCGCTACGTCGACCATCGCGGCAACGCGACCGAGACCTATCCGTACAACGTCAACGGCTCGCCGGACGGCATCACCGGGCTCACGACTGCCGACGGCCGCTACACGATCCTCATGCCGCATCCCGAGCGCGTGCACCGCAGCGTGCAGATGTCGTGGCATCCTGCGGACTGGCCCGATGCCTCGCCGTGGATGCGGATGTTCCGCAACGCTCGCGCCTGGTTGAAGTGAAGGAGGGAAGCTCGATGAAGCTCACCGTGTACGAGATCGACGGCATCACGCCCGTGGTCGATCCCACCGCCTTCGTCCATCCTTCCGCGGTGCTGATCGGAGACGTGATCGTCGGGCCGGGCGCCTACATCGGACCGTGCGCAAGCCTTCGCGGCGACTTCGGGCGCCTCGAGGTGCGCGCCGGCGCCAACCTCCAGGACAGCTGCACGATGCACGGATTTCCCGGCACCGACACCATCGTCGAGGAAGAGGGCCACATCGGCCACGGCGCGGTCCTGCATGGTTGTATCGTGCAACGCAACGCCCTGGTCGGGATGAACGCCGTGGTCAACGACAACGCCGTGATCGGCGAGTCGGCGATGGTGGCGGCGATGGCCTTCGTGAAGGCGGGCTTCGTCGTGCCGCCGCGCATGCTGGTCGCCGGCGTTCCCGGTAAGATCGTGCGCGCGCTCACCGAGCAGGAGCTCGCATGGAAGATCGAAGGAACGAAGAGCTACCAGGACCTGGCGCGGCGCAGCCTCGCGACCATGCGCGCGACGTCGCCGCTCGCGGCGACCGAGCCCGGCCGCAAGCGCATCGACGTGGGCGAGCTGCTTCCCCTTTCGGTGCTGAAGCAGGCCAAGCTCTGATTGCCCTCGTCGCGGCGCTCGCCGCGCTTGCGCACGCGCAGCCGCTGCCGGCGCCGCCGGAGCCCGCGAAGCAGGTCCGGTTCGCGCCGCCCAAGGCGGACACCATCCCCGACACGCCGCTCGGCGACATGGTGCGTTTCGGCCGCGACATCTTCACCGACACGCAGCGCTACGCGAAGCCGTACGTCGGCAACAAGCTCAACTGCCAGAACTGCCATCTCGACGCGGGCAGCCTCGCCAACTCGGCGCCGATGTGGGCGGCGTATGTGGCGTACCCCGCATTCCGGACGAAGAACGAACAGGTCAACACGTTCGAGAAGCGGTTGCAGGGCTGCTTTCGCTACTCGATGAACGGCAAGGTGCCGCCGGCCGACAGCGGCGTCATCACCGCGCTCACCGCGTACGCCTTCTGGCTTGCGCAGGGCGCGCCCGTGGGCGCCCATCTCGAAGGGCGAGGGTACCCGGCCGTGCCCGAGCCTCCGCAACCCGCGAGCGCGCAGCGTGGCGAGAAGACGTACGCGCAGCACTGCGCCGCGTGCCATCAGGCCAACGGGGCCGGATTGCCGGGAAGCTTCCCGCCGGTGTGGGGCCGCGACTCGTACAACAAGGGCGCCGGCATGCACACGGTGTCGACCGCCGCGGCGTTCATCAAGGCGAACATGCCGCTCGGGCAACCGAATACGCTGACGGATCAGGAGGCGTGGGACGTGGCGGCGTACATCAACGGGAAGCCGCGGCCCGCGGATCCGCGCTCGCCACGAGCCCGTTGAAAGAGGACGAGGTCCAGCGATAATACGTGCGCGGCCGCGCTCCAAGCGGAGGGGCGAGGCGGCTGCCTATGAGAGTCGTTCGGCGGGGGGTGACACGTGACCGGCGCGCTGCTCGGCATCCTGAGCTTCTTGCGGAACCGTTTGTGCCTTTGCATCGCCACGATGCTGCTCGGCGTCGCGTCGCTCGCGAACGCGGCGCCACCCCAGTATCGTGCGACGGTCATTTCCGCCGGCGGAAGCCAGACGTGGGCGCACGCGATCAACAACCTTGGCGACGTGGCAGGCCTGGGCTATACGCGCGAAGAGCTGCCCCGCGCGTACGTGCATTCGGAGGGCGTGGTCACTGTCATTCCCACCCTCGGCGGCTGGACCGCCCAGGCCAATGCGATCAACGACGCACGGCAGGTGGTCGGCACATCGGTCATTCTTGACGGTTCGATCCACGCCTTTCGTTATGCGGGCGGCGTCCTCACCGACCTCGGCACGTTGGGCGGACCGAACAGCCATGCCGATGCGATCAACGCGACCGGTCAGATCGTCGGAAGCTCGATCCTCACGCCGTCCGGACCCGAGCACGCGTTTCTCTACAGCAATGGCCACATGCAGGACCTTGGCACGCTGGGTGGTGAATGGAGCCTGGCTGCCGACATCAATGACAACGGCGACGTCATCGGATGGTCCCAAGGCAGCCCGGGGGGCCCTTCCTTTGGACCCGAGGGGTGATGACGCGCCTCGATCTATGGGGGGCGTTCGGAATCAACGCAGCCGGAGCGATTGCCGGCGTGGTGAAGGTGCCCGGGACACCTTCGGCGCCCTTGGGCATTCGGGCGGTCGTTTACATGAACGGCCTGCCGCGCGAGCTCGAGCCTGGCGGTACCCAGGACAGCGCTGCGAGCGATATCAACAGGGACGGCTGGGCGATCGGAATGAGGGGGGATGCGCCGGTTCTGTTCCTCGACGGATCGACCTACGATCTCAATGCCCTCGTGGTCTCGGGCTTGAATGGTGTCCGCCTGCACCACGTCAGGGCGATCAACGACAGGGGTCAGATCGCCGCGAACGGTTGCGCACCGCCGAACAGCAGCGGCCCATGTACCGCCTTTCGGCTGGACCCGATCCCGGACGTCCCCCCGCAGGAAGTTCCCGCGCTCTCCAGCCTGGGAATGGGGACGACCGTGATCCTGATGATCGCTACCGCCGGATGGTCGTGGCGCGCGCGATCCGTTACAGCGCGACAGCGCTGACGCGCATGATCGCGCTCTAGAACCCCGACGCCTGCCCGTCCCTGCGCGGATCCGAGCCGGCGACGTACCCGAACTCCGACTTCACGATGAACTGGCCTGCTCCGAAGTCCATGTACGAGTCGGGTTGGTCCGCGATGACGTGCCCCATGCCGATCAGCGAAGCGCGCAGCTCCGGCGACGCGCTTGCCTCGAGGTCGACCGCGCCGTTCGGCGCGACCTTCCAGCGCGGTGCATCGAGCACCGCCTGCGGATTCATGCCGTAGTCGACGAGGCGCACCAGCGTCTGCACGTGGCCAGGCGGCTGGATCGGCCCGCCCATCACGCCGAACGCCGCGAGCGGCGCGCCGCCCTGCGTCACGAAGCCGGGAATGATCGTGTGATACGGACGCTTGCCGCCGGCAACTTCGTTCGAATGCCCGGGCTTCAGCACGAAGCCCGCGCCGCGGTTCTGCAGGCTGATGCCCGTGCCGGGCACGACCACGCCCGAGCCGAATCCCATGTAGTTCGACTGGATGAGAGAGACCATCATCCCGTCCTCGTCGGCAGCGCACAGGTACACGGTGCCCGAGCGCGGAGGCTCACCGGGACCGAACGACTTCGCACGCGCGGGGTCGATGAGTCTCGCGCGCTGCGCGAGGTAACGGCGGTCGAGCAGCGCATCGGCCGGGACGCTCATGGTGGAGGGGTCGCTCACGTAGCGATACGCATCGGCAAAGCCGAGCTTCATCGCCTCGATCATGAGGTGCTGCGCGGCGGGGCTGTCCGCGGGCATGGAGGCGAGATCGAAGCTCTCCAGGATGCCGAGCGCCATCAGCGCGGCGATGCCCTGGCCGTTGGGCGGAATCTCGTGCACGGTCACGCCCCGGTAGTCGAGCGCGAGTGGCGTCACCCAATCGGCGGTGTGCGACGCGAAGTCCTCGAGCGCGTGGGCGCCGTTCGCCGAGCGCGAGTGACGCACCATGGCCTCGGCGAGCTCGCCCCGGTAGAAGGCCTCGCCGTCCGTTTCCGCGATCTTCGCCAACGTGCGCGCGAGGGCTGCGCTCGACCACGGCTCACCCGGCAGCGGCGCCCGGCCGCGCGGCGCGAAGTGCTCGAACCAACCGAGATCGCGCGGCATGTGCGGCACGGCCAGAGCCCACTTCTCCGCGACGATCGGCGACACGGCAAAGCCGTCGCGCGCATAGCGGATCGCCGGCTCGAACAGGTCCGCGAACGGGAGTTCGCCAAAGCGTTGCGACAGCGCGCGCCATCCGGAGACCGCGCCCGGAATCGTGACCGTCTCCCAGCCGC
>CAZIZD010000383.1:0-4431 GCA_964543615.1 uncultured Alcaligenaceae bacterium
CTCGCTAGCCACTCGCTAGCCACTCGCTAGCCACTCGCTAGCCACTCGCTAGCCACTCGCTAGCCGCTCGCTAGCTAATTATGGCAGTTTGCTAGTCAGCGTTAACCGATGATACCAAAATGACAGCCAAAAATGGGGGTTGTAGGGGGAGAGCGCCGCAGGCGCGATCCCCCTACTCTACTCTTCAAACTCGCGCGGGCGCAAGCCCATGCGCACGCGGACGTTGGCGGCTGCCAGCTCCTCGTGGAGGAGCATCGCGGTCTTGCTGCCGTCGACCGCCGCGATGTCGGCCGCGTCCTTGCAGGTTCGGCAGATGTAGACGTTGCGGTACTCGTTGTACACCGCGTACGAGCCGCAGCCGCGGCAGATGTACATGACGCGCCCGTCAGAGTCGGTGTGGCACTTCTCGAACAGGTTCAGCATGCTGCCGTGCGACTCGAGCGCCCAGTTCTCCATCTCGCCGAGGCGCAGGCCGCCCTGGACGTGCTTGCCGCCCAGGGGCTGGCCCGTCGTCGCGTCGGTCGGGCCGCTGCCGGCGACCGACTGCTCGTCGTCCAGCACGAACTTCTGCAGGCGCTGCTCCAGCGTCGGCCCGATGAAGATCGCGGCGTCGAAGCACTCGCCGGTGAAGCCGTTGTACATGCGCTCGCGACCGTTGTAGCGGAAGCCGCACGCGCGCATCTCGCGGTGGATCGCCTCGTGGTCGACGGGGAGGAACGAGGTGCCGTCCGCCGTCACGCCGCGGTGGGCGCAGATCTTGCCCAGCGTCGTCTCGATGAGCTGGCCGATCGTCATGCGCGACGGCTGGCTGTTCGTGTTGATGATGAGGTCGGGGGTGAGGCCGCTTTCGGTGAACGGCATGTCGCTCTGGGACATACTGCGAGCGAGTATCGATTTATTTCCTGATCGCGATGAGAGCTTCTCGCCGATGCGCAGCGGGCGCTCGTAGCGCAGCTTGACGACGCCGAAGCTCTCGTCGTTGGGGCCCCGGAGGCGGAGCACGTCCTCGACGACGGCGGGCTCGCGCAGGCGGTAGACGACGCTGCGGTCGGTGAACTGGTAGCGGTCGGCGCCCGCGGCTTCGCCCGCCCGCCCGCGCGCGAGCTTGGCGACGCGGCCGATGAGCACGTCGCCGTAGCGGACGACGCTGCCGGCGCGGATGAACCCGTCGACGAGCTTCTCGTACGACGCGTTCGGCTTCAGGTTTTTCGTCGACAGCGCGTCGGGGCTGCAGAAGGTCTCGCCCTTCTCGAGCTCGCCGATCTCGTAGCGGAAGAACGCGCCCGCGAAGAGGCCGCGGTCGCCCGACGCGCGGCAGTAGATCGCGCTGTCCTCCTGGTTGTCGCCGCCGTAGGACGCGTAGGCGATGATCACGTTGTTGCCGTTCGACGGGACGAACTTCGACGTGATCGTGTAGACGAGCGGCAGCTCGTTGTAGAACTGGAAGAAACGGTTCTTGTCGGTCCGGAACGGGAAGTTGAGCGCGTACCAGCCGCCCGTCTGGCGCCCCTGGTTCGTCTCGTACGTCACGCGGGCGGGCTGCGTGTGGTTGCCGAAGGGCGACAGGAGCGCCGCGAGGCCCATCAGCGCCTGCTCGGCGTCGACGTGGCTGAACTGGCGCGTGACGTCGTGGCGCGCGGCCCTGAGCACCTCGATCGACTCGGCGATGAGGCAGTTCTCCTGCTCCTCGGGCGTGAGGTACTCCGCCACGCCAGCGCGGATGAGCTCATCGAGCGTCAGCCGCCCCGCGACGATCATCCGCGCGTGCTCGAGCGTGAAGCGGGTGTTCTGCACGAACTCGACGCGCGCCGGGGCGCCCGCCGTACAATACCGCAGTTCGGCCAGCGTGATGCGGTGCGCCGCGACGATCGTCGTAGTTGTCTTGGCCGCATCAACAACCGCAGTGTTAGCGCCATCAACGATGACGTCCTTGCCGTCGACCGCGCACACCAGCACCGTGACGCCCGCCGCCACGCCGGCGGCCCGGAGCCGCTCGGTCGGGTGGCCGCGGACGACGGCGCGGGCGCAGTCGAGCTCGTACGCGGCATTGCCTAGCCGAAACGTCGCAACAGCAGCGCCAGGCGCACGGGCCTTCCGGGCGTGGGCGGCGCGGAGAGCGGCGTCGTACTCGGCGATGTTGCTGTCGACGATGAGGGCGGGCCGGAACAGGCGGCCGACGTCGAGCCAGAACTCGACCTCGTCCGTCACGGGGTCCCAGGCGATCGTCGTGCGGGGGTCGACGGCGCGCCCCTCGCGGCGGAGGGCGCGGTAGCGCGCGACAAGCTCGTGCGCGCTCGCGCAGCAGCCGATCCACTCGCCGTTGACGAACACGCGCGCCGCCCCCTGGAGCATGAGCGCGTTGGGGACGCGGTCGAGCTCGGTCACAGCGGGGTCGGCGAGGAGCCGCAGCTTCAGCGGGAGGGCCTCGCCCGCCGTGCAGATGCCGGCGGAGAGGGCGAGCTGCTTCTTGAGCCCGACGTTCTCGCCCGTGTCGGCGCTCTGCGAGCAGCAGATGAAGTTGTCGTAGGTCGGGTGGGCGCGGCGCATCTTGTCGGCGCGGTCGGTCGCTTTGGAGGCGTTGCCCGCGTTCTGGGTCACGACGGTGCGCAGCGCGCTGACCGTGTTGAGGCCGTTCTTCCGCTCGAGGGCCTGCGACGACACGCGGTTCGTCGCGGCGTGGCGCCGCACGACGATCGTCTTGTTGCCCGACGTGATCGCCTGCTCCATCGCGCGGTTCAGGTCCGACGTCGTCAGCGCGTTGCGGAACGTGTCGATGAGGGTGCGGGCCGTGACCGACTCCCAGGGGTTGTTCTTCAGCTCGCGGCGCAGGGCCCGGTGGAGCGGGGTGACGACGCTGTTGTTGACCTGGGTCTTGAACGCCTTCGCCAGCGAGACGCCGGCGCCGTGGACGCGCTTGTTGCGGTAGCTGTCGCGGTCCGTCGGCGGGGCGACGCCGAGGGCGACGAGGAGGAGCTTGCGGATGAGCAGGCCCAGGAACCGGACCTTGCGGATGCGCGACTCCGACGTCTGGCCCATGTGCGGGAGGAGGATGCGGTCGAGGCCGCCCGCCTTCGTGGCGCTCCCCAGGAGGTCCTCGTTGAGAAACTGGATCGCGTGGTCGTTATTGAGGTAGGCCGTCGGGTTGACGAGGTACTTCGACAGGCGCTCGGCCGTCATCTGGACGAGCTTCTCGCGGTTGAGCTCCGACACGAGGGGGGCGAAGCTCGCGTCGGCGAGGTGGAACGCCCGGCCCAGGATGTCGAGCATCCGCGCCGTGAGGGGCGACGCGTCGGCGACGTCGAACACGACGGTCGCCGCGACGTCGCGGTCGTCGGTCATGCCGAACAGGCGGTAGATGACGTAGAACGGGAGGCGGACCTTCTCGAGCTTCATCGAGTTGAGCTCGATCGTGATCTGGCCGTTCGTCATGTAGCGAATGCGGAACTGCGACGAGTTGTCGAAGGCGCTGCCCGGCTGCGAGAGGAACTCGGCGCGCACGTGCTCGTTCGGCTTCATCCGCTGGTGGATGTGGACGGCGTTGTAGCGGATGTTCTCGAGGGGGTCGACGACGTACTCGCCCCGCTTGGCGATGAAGTAGCCGCCGGGGTCGGTCGGGTCCTCGCCGATCTCCTTGAGGCCCTCGCGCGTCATGTTGCTCGTGTGGCACTTCTCGCTGCGCACCATGATGGGGAAGCTGCCGATCTGGAACGGCGGAATGTCCGCCGTCTTCTCCTCGACCCGGCCGTCCTCGTAGAAGGCCCGCACCGTCACGGCCGCGCCCAGCGTGACGGCGCCGCTGTAGGGCTGGCCCGACAGGCGCGCCTGGCCCGGGTACAGGTCGGTGAACTGGCCCGTGAGGTAAGTCGTGCAGGTCGGCCGGCCGATCTGGACGTCGTGGAACTGGAAGGCGATCTCGAAGCTCTGGCGGCTGCGGTCCGCCTCGGTGTTCTTGCGCTCGTTGCGCATCCGCCGCTGGACGCGGAACATCTCGACCATGATGCGGCCGATCCCGTTGCGGATTAGCTCGTTGTAGCCGTCGATGTTGTGGCCCACCAGGCCCGTCTGCTCGACGGCGGCGACCAGGAACGAGAGCAGGTGGCGCTTGGTCAAGCCCCGGTTGTCGACCCCGGCGATCGGCGGCCGGTCGGCGGCGGGGCGCAGGTCTTCGGGTTCGGCGGCCGTCGGCCGTGGTGTGGCTTGCGGCTCGCCGTCATCGTCGTCGGTCAAGGGTGCCTTCGCGGCTTCCTTATTGGGACGGTCGCTCATGGGCCGCGCGAATCGTGTAATTCTATCCCCACGCTGGCTGCCGTTTCAATTGCGGCGCCCTAAACTGCTAGGCTTGGCTAGCGAGTGGCGCTAGACCTGGCTAGCAAACGGCTAGACCTGGCTAGCAAACGGCTAGACCTGGCTAGCAAACGGCTAGACCTGGCT
>CAZIZD010000384.1:0-4406 GCA_964543615.1 uncultured Alcaligenaceae bacterium
GCTCACCACCGGCCCGGGCACCATCGCCGCGTCCATCGCCCTCGGCGCCGACGCGCCGCGCTCGCCGCTCCTCTACCTCGCCGGCGCGGTCATCGCCGCGGCGGGTGCCGCGATCGTGTCGGTGTGCCTCTATCTCATCTTCAAGAACTCGGCGCGAGTGCTCATGTGGCTGGGCGAGATCGGCACGCTCGTGATGATGCGCCTCATGGCGTTCATCCTGCTGTGCATCGGCATCCAGATCATGTGGACCGGCTGGGCCGACCTCAACGTCTCACTGCGCTGAAGCGACGGCCGCACGCGGCCGTCGCGCTCAGGGGGAGGCGGGCCGGGCCACGATGCGTTCGAGCGGGCGCAGGTTGGTCGTGCGGAACTCCATCTCGATGCGCAGCCGCTCCACGGGCGCCGGCGGCGTCGCCGCGCGCCTGCGGACGACGACCCCTTCGGGCGTCTCGCGCAGTGCGCCGCCGCTTCCCTCCGCGAGCGTGATCCAGCCGCCGCGCTCGTCGCGCCGTCCCTGGATGCGCACGCGCATCAGTCCGGTGCCGCCGACGCCAAGCACGAATTCGCCCGCATCCTGCACGTTCGCCGGCAGCGACGGCGGCGAAAGCAGGATCACCCTGCGATTGGAATCCGGTTGAAGGCGCACGCCGCCGTCGCCTGCGATCAGGCGGCCGCGCTCCGCGGCCCATCCGGCGGCTGCGGACGCCGCGTCGAACGTCCACGTCACGGGAGCCGGCGTTGCCGCGGCGGCGGGCATCGCGAGCAGGCAGGCGGCCAGCGCAAATGCAGGCACGCGAAGAGCGAGCGCCCCAATGTCGATCACGTCATCTCCCGTCAGAACGAACCGAACAGCGTCCCCAGCACGATGACCACGGCGAGCGCGACGATCGCGCCCACGATGCCCACCATCACGATGTCGAAGTAGCTTTCCTTGTGCGTGCAGCCGCACACCGCCAGGAGCGTGACCACCGCGCCGTTGTGCGGCAGGCTGTCGAGCGTGCCGGCGCCGATCACCGCGACGCGATGCATGAGCGCGGGATCGATGTGCATCTCCGCCGCGAGCAGCATGAAGGGGCCGCCCAGCGCTTCCAGCGCGATCGTGAGGCCGCCCGAGGCCGACCCCGTCAACGCCGCGAGGATGTTGGTGGCGACCGCGAGCGAGACGAGCGGACCGCCGCCGATGCCAAGCACCCAGTCGCGCACCGCGGCGAACGCGGGCATCGCGGCCACCACCGCGCCGAAGCCCACGAGGCTCGCCACCGAGAGCACCGGCAGCACGGACGCCGTCGATCCCGCGTCGACCGTCTCGCGCAACGAGGCGAGCCGTCCGCGGTTGAAGACGACGAGCACGACGATCGCGGCGGCGAGCGCCACGAGCACCGACCACACGCCGCTCACCGACGCCACGCTCGCGTTGCCCCATCGCTCGCTCGCGAGGAACGAGAGGTCGAGTCGCGGCATGACGAAGAGCGAGGCCACGAGGTTCACCCCCACCACGACGATCAGCGGCAGCGCGGCCACGAGCGGGGAGGGACCTGCGCTGCTTGCCTGTCCACGGCGCACTTCCGCGGTGTCGAATCCGCTCGCGAGCGCCGCACGCTCTCGCAACTGCGGATCGTCGACCGCGCCGGCCGTCGCGACGGCGGCGCCGAAGCCTTCGCCGGCCGCGCGCGCACGCGACTCGGCGCGCGACAGCCACCACATGCCGATGCCGAGCATGATCGCGGAGGCGATGATGCCAAGGCCCGGGGCCGCGAAGGGCGTCGTGCCGAAGAAGGGCATCGGGATCGCGTTCTGGATGGCGGGCGTGCCGGGCAGCGCGGACATCGTGAACGTCGACGTTCCGAGCGCAATGGCCGCCGGCATCAACCGGTTCGGAATATCGGCCGCGCGGAACAGCGCCTGCCCCATCGGCGCGAGCACGAAGAACGCGACGAACAGGCTCACGCCGCCGTAGGTGACGAACGCACCCGCGAGCACCACGGCGAGGATCGCCCGCTGCGGTCCGAGCGTGACCGTCATCCACTCGGCGATCGCAGCCACCGAGCCCGAGTCCTCCATGAGCTTGCCGAACACCGCGCCCAGCAGGAACAGGGGAAAGAACTGCAGGATGAAGCCCGCGGCCGCGCCCATGAACGTGATGGTCCAGCTCGCGAGCAGCGGCTCGCTCGCGGCGAGCGCGGCAACGAGCGCCGCGAGCGGCGCGAGCACGAGCACGCTCCAGCCGCGGAAGGAGAACCAGACGAGAAGGCCGAGACCCGCGAGGATGCCGATGAACCCCATCACATTCCCTCGAGCTCGGTGTCGAGGTCGAACGTCGAGCGCACGCCGAGGTCCTTCGCGTGCGCGTCGAGGAACGTGGACGCGGCCTTGCGCCCCTCGTCGCGCAGCATGCAGAAGAAGGACCACTCGGCCAGGAGCTTCGACGAGTACCCGAGGTCGAGCATCACGTCGCTCGCGATGCGATGCACGCGCATGCGCGCGTAGATCGCGGCCTCGCCGGTCGCGTTGGCGGCGTACTGGCGCAGGATCGCGGCCGTGCGCATCTCCTTCAGCAGCACGGAGTTGAACGCGATCTCGTTCAGGCGATTGTGGATCTCGCGCGCGGAGCGCGGCGTGCCCGGCCGCTCGATCGGATTGATCTGCACGAGGATGGTGTCGGAGGCATGGCACTCTCGAACCAGCGGCGCCATCGAAGGATTGCCCGAGTAACCGCCGTCCCAGTACGCCTCGCCGTCGATCTCCACGGCCTGGAACATCGTCGGCAGGCAGGCGGACGCGAGCAGCACGTCGGGCGAAAGATCGGCGTTACGGAACACGTGCCCGCGCCCCGTGCGCACGTTGGTGGCGGTGACGAACACCTTGGTGCGCGCCTTTGCGACGCGCGCGAAGTCGACGCTGTCCGCGAGCACGCGGCGCAGCGGATTGTCACCGAGCGGATTCGTGTCGTAGGGAGAGAAGACGCGCGTCGCCATGTCCATCACCGCGAACAGCGGCGAATTGTCGAGCGACCAGCTTCCGGTGAGTATCTCGAGCGGCCCCCGGCGCAGGGGGCTCATGCGCCCGGCGTCGGAAACCCTGCGCCAGAAGGCCTCGAGCGCCGCGCGCGCGCCCTCCGGTCCGCCCGCGGCGAGTCCGTCGGCCATCACTACCGCATTCATCGCGCCCGCAGACGTGCCGGAAAGGCCGTCGAAGGTGAGCCACGGCTCCTCGAGCAGGCGATCGAGCACGCCCCACGTGAATGCGCCGTGCGCGCCGCCGCCTTGCAGTCCGAGGTCGATGGGCACCGAACGCGGCTTGGATCTCGAGCGCGGCTTGGCGGTCTTGCGGGGGCGGGGCATGTTGTGGGCTGCGAGAGAAGGAAGCCGGCGCCTCAGGGCGCCTCCTCCATGGTGTTGAATCCGGGCGGACGGGTGAACCAGCGCGGGCCTTCCCTGGCCGTGCGGTACCCGAGGTCGTAGAGCGACTGCATCTGCACCGGGTCGAACACCTCGTTGCCGCTGAGCTCGACGCCGGGCGGAATGGTCATCCAGTTGTAGCCGAAGCCCTCGCGCGTCGTGACGCTGTAGATGCGGAAGAGGTCGCCCACCACCGAGGCCTTGCCGGCCGAGTCGAACACGCGGGTCGCGATGGCGCGCAGCGACCGCGACGTCGCTTGCGGCGTGGGCGGAAGCTGGCCGTTGTGGATCACGAAGATGTCGTTGCGCGCGGGCTGCAGGCCCGCCGCCTCGCGTGCGGCGGCGAAGCTGAACACCCCGCCGGAGTAGAAGACGAACGCGCCGACGCTGCCGTCGACGTGCATCTCGTCGTAGAGCCGGCCGCCCGCCTCGACCGTGAAGAAGACGGGCGGGAACGCGACCGGGATGGAGGACGAGGCGAGCAGGACGTCGCGGAAGAGCTGCAGCGCACCCGCCCGGGCGACGAGTCCCATGTTCCACACGACGAACCGCTGCGAGTCGAGGTCGGCGGTCCCGACGTAGAGACGCTGTCCCTGCGCGTGCGCCTGCGCGATCTCGCGCAGGAAGGCCTCGTCGACGTGCTGCGCGATCAAAAGCTGCAACGGCCCGGTCTCCGCAAGCGACTCGCCGCCGAGGAGCTGCGGAACGATCGAGAGCACGCGGAAGATGTTGCGCGACGCGGTCGTGGTGTAGAAGTCGTGCAGCGCCCCGTCGTAGCGCGGACCCAGCATCGCGAATGGCGCGATCAAGGCGCCCGTGGACACGCCGGTGACGACCTTGAACTTGGGCCGCGTGCCGGTCTCGGTCCAGCCCTTGAGGAAGCCCGCGCCGAAGGCCCCGTTCGGACCGCCGCCCGAGAGCGCGAGGTGCGAGTACTCCACGCGTCCCTCGGCGTCCTTGCGGAACGCGTCGCGCGACTCCTGCGCGAACGACTCGGTCAAGTCGCGC
>CAZIZD010000385.1:0-4381 GCA_964543615.1 uncultured Alcaligenaceae bacterium
CGGCGAGCTCGCATGGGCCCGCGGCGCGTCGCCGGTCAGCCCTTCCAGCAGCGGGGCGTCCGCGGCGGCGAACGCGACACTCGAGGCAAAGGCCGCGGCTAGGATCGCGGCGCAAAAGCGGGGCGTCATGGGAACCTTGACGGTAGCACATGCCAATACACGGGATCGTCACCTACAATGAACGAATCCTCGCGTGCCGTGCGCCTCCATGGAAAACCTCGACGATCGCGCCATCGAGCAAGTCGCTGCCTATTTCGCCGCATTCGCCGCGCCCATGCGACTCAAGATCCTCAATGCCCTGCGCTCGGGAGAGCGCAACGTAGGGGACCTGGCGATGGCGCTGGGATCGGGCCAGGCCAACATCTCGAAGCACCTGAGCGTGCTTGCCCAGTGCGGCCTCATCCAGAAGTCCGCGCGTGGCACCAGCGCCTTCTATCGCATCGCGGACCCGCGCACGTACCAGCTGTGCGACCTCGTGTGCGGCCAACTCGGCCGCTCACTGGACCGGCAGCTGGAGGCGAGGGCTGCGCTTGCCGGTGCGGCGAAGCCGGCGCGGTCGGGGGCCGCCAGGAAGAAGCCTCGACGGTAGGCCGGTCACGACGCCGTGCCCTGATCGGCGCTAGGCCCTCCGCGCCAGCACGCGGTCCACCATCGCGCCGGCCTGACCCAGGTAATTCGCGGGGTCGCACAGCTTCTCCAGGGCGGGCCGGCCCATGTGCTTCGCGATCTCGGGGTGCGCTTCGAGGAGGTCGATCAGGGGGCGGTCCTCCTTGATCGCCTGCCGGCACAGGTCGTACACGAGGTCGTGCGCGTACTCGCGGCCGAGGTGGGGCCCGAGGCCCATCATCACGGCCTCGGACATCACGAGACCGTTGGTCATGTCGAGGTTCGCACGCATGCGCGCCGGATCGACCTCGAGGCCTTCCAGCACGAAGCGCGTCTGGCGCAGCGCGCCGGCCATGAGGCAGAACGCCTCGGGCAGCGCGATCCACTCGATCTCCCACGGGCCCGTGGAGCGCTCGTGATCGGCGACGCTCGCGTCGAGGAGAGCCGCGGCGTGCTGGCGCGCCATGGAGATGGACGCATGGATGTAGCACGACGAGATCGGATTGCGCTTCTGCGGCATCGTGCTGCTCGATCCCCGGCCGTGCGCGAACGGCTCGTAGGCTTCGGCCACTTCCGTCTGCATCATGAGCTTCACGTCCATCGCGATCTTGCCGAGCGTGCCGCCGACCAGGGCCAGGAAGCACCCGACCTCGGCGATCGAGTCGCGCACTGTGTGCCACGCGATGACCGGCTCGCCCAGTCCCAGTTCCTGCATGAGGCCCGCGAGTGTCTCCAGCGCGCCCGACTCGATGGAGGCTAGGGTGCCGCACGCGCCTCCGAACTCGCCCACCAGCACGCGCGGACGCAGCTCGGCAAGGCGCGTGCGGTGACGCTCGACCGCGGCGAGGATCGTCGCCATCTTGTAGCCAAACGTGATGGGGATCGCCTGCTGCAGATTGCTGCGCCCGGCCATGGGCGTGTCGCGGTGCTTCTTCGCGAGGTTCGCGAGCGCTTCGGAAAGCGCGGCGAGGTCGGCGTCCACGATCGCCAGGCCCTCGCGAATCTGCAGCACCGTTGCGGTGTCCGTGATGTCCTGCGTCGTGGCGCCCCAGTGACAGTACTCGCCCAGGCGGTCGCGGCACAGCGCGTTGAGCTGCGAGACCACGCCCAGGATGGGATAGCCGATGCGCTCGGTCTGCGCTTTCAGCTTGTCCATGTCGATCTTGCCGATGTGGCAGTTGCGCACGATCTCGTCGGCCGCCTCCTGCGGGATGATGCCCAGGCGCCCCTGCACGATCGCGAGCGCTCGCTCGATGGCAAGGTAGTGCGCGGTGCGGTTCTCGTCCGACCACACGCGGCGCATGGCGTCGGTGGCGAAGATGTCGCGGAAGATGTGCGAGTCGATGATGGAAGCGGGCATGCGGGACCTTTACTGGATGCGTTCGAGAGTGTCGGCGGCGTAGGCGGGCGTGCCGCAGACCGCGGCGATCGTGTGCTCGAGCGTCACCCCCGTGATGCCGGAAGGCGGCCTCATGGGGCTTGCTCGCCGAAAGCCACCTCCGCGGTCGCGGCCATGTTCTGCGCGCCCTCGTGGTCGCGCACCCACAGCTTCACGGTCTTGCCGTCGCCTTGCGGCTCACCGCATACCCAGAACGGGTTGATGTCGAACACGGGCCGCATTGCGCGGAACTCGTAACGGGTGACCGTGGCGCCGGGCAGCTGGTCGCGCAGGAGCTCGAGCATGAGCGTGGCGAGCATCGGCCCGTGCACCACCAGTCCCGGGTAGCCCTCGACCTCGGTCACGTACTTGCGGTCGTAATGGATGCGATGGCCGTTGAACGTGAGCGCCGAGTAACGGAACAGGAGCACGTCGTCGGGAATCCACTTGCGCTCCCACGCGGACGAGGCGGGCGCGGGCACGGGCGGGGGCGCCACGTCCGTCGGCCTGGGCGCCTCCCGATAGACGATGTCGTGGAACTCGGTGAGGGCGTTCGCCCCATCGCATGCACGGCGCACCTCGTGGCGCACCTTCACGAATACGAGGGGACCGGTGCGTCCGGTCTTCTCGGTCACGTCGTGAATCGTCGACGCGCGCACGATCGGGTCGCTTACGCGCAGCGGCGCGTGGAACTCGAACTGGCTGCCGGCCCACATGCGGCGCGGCAACTCGACCGGCGGCAGGAATCCACCGCGCTTCGCGTGCCCGTCGGGCCCGACGTCGGACCGCCTGTACAGCGGCAGGAAGTACAGCCAGTGCCACAGGGGCGGCAGCGGCGTTCCGGCGGCGGGGCGGGCGGGATCCCGGTCGAAGGTGGCGGCGAGCGCCGCGTACGGCGTGGGCGTCACCGTGTCGAATTCCGTGACGCTCCGGCCTATCCAGTCGCGCAGATTCACGTTCGTTGGCTCCTCGTCTTGGTCGACCCGGGCTCGCGCTACCGGCGCGCGAGCATGAATGCCGCGAAGAAGCGCGACAGCGCCTCGTGCGCGTCGAGAGGCAGCACGTGCGCGACGTACTGGTCGGGCCGCACGATCACCATCGCGCCCTCGACGCGGTCGATGCTGCGCAGGTCGAAGATGTCCGGGCCGGCCTTGAGATCGGGCGCGTACGCCTTCTCGTAGTCGACGAGGCCGAAGCGCCCGGTGCGCGGGAGCAGCATCGCCGGCAGGTCCTCGACGCGGAGGTCGCGGTGGTACTGCTGGTAGATGCCGCGCACGTCGATGACGCTGTCGATGTCGGCACCGCGCGGCGTCGCGCGCAGCACGGGCGAGCCCGGATCGTCGTGGAGGAAGTCCATGAGCGCCCGCAACTGCCGTGCATCGCGGTCAGCGAACGCGTAGATACGCCACGCGGCATCGGCCCTTGCCACGTGACCCAGGTGCATCGGCTTCGCATCGGCGAGCCGCACCACCGGCGCCGAGTGGAAGCGCATGCCGATGGTGAAGCCCTGCGCGAGGTGCTGGTGCGTGCCTTCGCCCGTGAGCGCGGTGTTGGCGGTGTAGCGCGTCGCGACACCCGCCGTGTAGCGCCCCGCCTTCATGAATTCCCGCTGCAGCTCGTCGGGGTCCACGCCGCCGCGCTCCGGATGCGCGGGATCCCTGGGCGGCGAGGACATGGTCTTCGACCAGCGCTTGTCGAAGTCGATGAGCTCCTGCGCGATCGCGCGCCGCTCGAGCGAATAGGTACGCAGGAGCTCGGGTGCGGCACGGCCTTCGAGGATCGCGACCAGCTTCCATCCGAGGTTCAAGGCATCCTGCATCGACACGTTCATGCCCTGTCCGGCCTTGGCGCTGTGCGTGTGGCAGGCATCGCCGGCGATGAACACGCGAGGCAGCCTCGCGGCGGCCTCCTGTGGCGGCACGTCGTCGAAACGGTCGGTCACGCGCTGGCCCACCTCGTAGACGGAGAACCACACGATGTCGCGCACGTCGAGCGTGTACGGATGGAGCACGCGGCGCGCGGCGGCGATCGCCTCGTCGGCGGTGATCTTGCGCACGGCCGAACGGTCGCCCGGCTCTACGTCGCCCAGGTCGACGTAGAGGCGCACCATGTAGCGAGCGACCTCGTCATCCACGCGGATCGCGCTCAGGTCGTGGCTGAGGGCATCGAGCTGGCCGCCCGAGAGCACCGCCTGCACGTCCTCCAGCGGTGAGTGGTCCTCGAGGCGGCGCAGCACCTCGAGCTCGCCCGGCTCGTCGGGATAGCCGATGCGGAAGCGGAGGAGAAACCGGTCGAGCTGTGCCTCGGGGAGCGGGAACGTCCCCTCGAGCTCGATCGGGTTCTGCGTCGCCAGCACCAGGAACGGACTGGGCAGCGTGCGCGTCACGCCATCGACGG
>CAZIZD010000386.1:0-2058 GCA_964543615.1 uncultured Alcaligenaceae bacterium
CCGGATGAGAAGCTCGCCGTCGGCGGTCACGACGCGCGTGTACTTGTTGTCGGCCTGGAAGTAGCAGACGCCCTCGACGGTGACGAGGCGCACCTTGTTGCCGTGCAGCGCTGTGATCCACTGCAGGTACTTGGGACGGCCGTTGTCGCCCAGCGCGGCGAGCAGCGTGTCGACCTTCGCGGGACGCTGCTCGAGCCGCTCCTTGAGCCGTGACACGCAATCGGCCAGGCGCGCCATCGTGTGCGGCTTGAGGATGTAGTCGGCAGCGTGCTGTTCGAAGGCGGCTACGGCGTACCTGTCGTACGCGGTGACGAACACGATGTGGCAGCGCCCGTCGGCGAGGCGTGCCACTTCGAGTCCGCTCATCCCCGGCATCTCGATGTCGAGGAACAGCACGTCGGGATCGTGCTCGTCGAGCGCGCGGACGGCGGCGACGCCGTCCTCGGCTTCGGCGCAGATCTCGAGCTCCGGCCAGAGTGCGGCGAGGGACTGGCGAAGCTCGTCGCGCAACAGCGGCTCGTCCTCAGCGATCAGGGCTCGGGGTTGGCGCATGCGGGATCTCCAGCAGGATGTGCGTCTTGCGGGCTTCGAGGGTGATCGTCACGGCGCCGCCCGTCGTGAGGTCGTGAAGGCGTTGCCGCACCTGGTCGACGACGGCCGGCGATGGCGAATGCGCACGATCGACGTCGAGCGCGACGGCAAGTGCCGTCGGCGTCTCGTGCGCGTCGATGCGAATGGGCGCGGATTCGCGCGGCATCGCGCGAACGACATCCTCGATCAGCGGTGCGATCACCATCGGCGGAAGCGCCGCGCCCCCCAGCGAAGCGGAGACGCCGATCGCGATGTCGCCGTCGAACACGCTCCGGGCACGCGAGACGTCGACGTACGTGCGCGCGACGTCGCACTCCTTGCCTAGCGTCGACGCCTCGCTGTCCACGCCCGGCAACACCGCGCGCAGATACGCGATGAGCGCATCGACGAGACGCCGTCCGCGGACGGGATCGCGATCGTAGGCATTCTCGACGTCGCCCAGCGTGTCGAACAGGAACGCGGGATCGACGCGCGCGCGCATCGCCACGAGATCGGCCTGCGCCGTCTGGCGCAGCAGCTCGACGTGCGCGCGCTGCATGTCGCGCAGCGCCTCGGCACGCCGGCGCTGCCGCTGCCAGAGCCGGTAGAGCACGAGCGCGAACGCGGATTCCACGGCCGACTGGCCGAAGTTGCCCCATATGAGCTGTCCGTAGGAGAACCGTCCGTTCCATGCACCAAGCGCGTCGAGCACGGCGATCGTCACCGCACCGCCCACGAGCTGAGTCAGCAGGATCGCGGCGACGTCCGCGAGGACACGCTTGCGCCCCGTGAGCGGCAGGAGGTCGACTGCGGCGACGAACGCCACGAGGAACATCCCGCCGATCAGCTCGCCCACCCAGGATTGCAGGAAGATGCGCAAGCCGGTCGAAGTCAGGACGAGGTGGGTTGCCTGGTTCTTGGCGGCCACGAACAGCATGTAGACGACCGCCAGGGGAAGGAGCCTCACGAACGCGCGGCACCAGCGCGCTGCCCACGACGGCCCCCTCGAAGCGACCGGGACGTTGGGGGCAGACGCGAGGTCCGCGGAAGTCACGCGGGCACCTCGATCGATGCCGTGACGCCTCCGTCGGGATTCTCCTCGAGGACGAGGCGTCCGTCTCTGCCGAACGCGGCGCGCAGCCGCGCCTCGATGTTCGCGAGGCCGATGGCGGTTCCCGACGTTCCCGTGCCGAACCCGCGGCCGTCGTCGATCACGCGCACGCGCAGCGCGCGTCCTTCGCGCCGCGCCTCGACGCGGATCGTGCCCCCCCGCGGCAGCGGTGCGAGCCCGTGCTTGACCGCGTTCTCGACGAGCGTCAGGAGCATCATGGGCGGGAACGGCAGGTCGCGCAGCGGCTCGGGCACATCGAACGCGAAACCGAGTCGCCGCCCCATGCGGATCTGCTGCACGTTGAGGTACGCCGTCGCGTAGGCGACCTCCTGCACGAGCGTCGACTCCGACTGCCGCATCGAGGGCAATGCGCGCTC
>CAZIZD010000386.1:2068-4379 GCA_964543615.1 uncultured Alcaligenaceae bacterium
GGGCCTGCCGGCCCTGGGACGCGTCTTCTCGCCCTCGATGCTGGGGACGCGCTCGAGCACGCCCTTGAAGTGGCGAAGCATCGCGCGCCCGCCCTCGCGATCCATGTCGTAGAGGCGCCGAATGTTGGCGAGCGTGTTGAACAGGAAGTGCGGCTCGATCTGCGCCTGCGTGACGCGCAAGCGTGCCTCGGCAAGGCCACGGTCGAGTTCGAGCACCTGCAGGCGCTGCCGGTCGAGCGCGCGCACGTTGTCGCCGTCGCGCATGAACAGCACGACGATCGCGACGGCGGCCATCGCCATCACCGAATCCTCGATCCACACGGCGTAGTCAAGCGTCGACCGGTCGATGATCCCCGCGTACACGGGATCGTCGATGGGCTTGGCTCCCTGCACGGCAAACCACGCCGCACCCAGGATCACCGCCGCCGTGCAGGCGACCCGCGCCACAATCGGTCGCGGCCCGAGGTTCCACGCGGCGATGCCGAGCAAGACGGACGTGCCTCGCACCACGTTGGCGAGGAACAGCCGCACGAACATCTCCGCGATGTCGCCCGTGCCGCGACCCAGCCCGTGCAGAAGCGCGACCTGAAGCGAGAAGAGGTTGGCGAGCGCCATGAACGCGAGGCAGATCGCGACGAACTCGAAGGAGACTCCGCGGAACGCGCGGCCGGCGAGCGAGGATCGGGTCGGGCTCATCGCGAGGACTCGACGGTTGACACGACGGGCGCAGTCTAGCGGGCTATCCGCCGGCCTGGCGAGCGAAGAGACGAAGGCCCCCGCTCCGGGCGTGGATCCGGTGGGAGCGGCGCGATTCCGGGAGGCGTCCCCGATCCACGAACCCGCTACCGGATCCGTCGATCCCCAGCCGCCTCCGTCGCATCGCTGTTCCCGGCCGCGGGCATCGGCGCGACATTTCCGTTGCCCGTCAACCTTCGAGGACATCATGCCGACCCCGCTCCTGCGCACGTTCGTCCTGGCGTTGTGCGCCTTCAGCGCCGCCGCCGCCTGCCAGCCCTATCCCAACCGTCCGATCCGGCTCGTGGTCCCCTTTCCCGCCGGCGGCACCGCCGACCAGGTCGCGCGCGCCATCGCCGAGCCCTTGTCGCAAACCCTCGGCCAGCCGATCGTCCTCGACAACAAGCCCGGGGCCGACGGGGCAATCGCGGGCGACGCGGTGAGGAAGAGCGCGCCCGACGGCTACACCCTCTTCTTTGCGACGAACACCCCGCTCAACGCCGCGCCGGCGCTCCGCAAGAACCCGCCGTACGACCCGGTCGCGGACTTCACGCCCATCTCGCTGATGGGCACCTTCGCGACGTTCCTGGTCGTGAGCAACGGCGTGCCCGCGCGCAACATCCAGGAGCTGATCGCGTACGCGCGGGCGAATCCGGGCGAGGTCAATTACGCGACCGGGAACACACAGAGCATCCTCGCGTCGGCGCAGTTCAAGCGCGCGCAGGGCATCGACATCGTGCACGTGCCCTACAAGGGCGACGTGCAGGCGCTGCCCGACCTGGCGACCGGGCGTGTGCAGATGATGTTCGCGACCGGCGTCGTCGTCCCGCAGGTGAAGGACGGCAGGATGCGCGCGATCGCCGCGATGATGCCGGCGCGCTCGCCCCTGCTCCCCGACGTGCCCACGATGGACGAAGCCGGCGTGACGAGCGTGACGATCGGCGGCTGGGCCGGCCTGTTTGGGCCCGCGGGAATGCCTCCCGACGTCGTGTCTCGGCTCAATGGCGCCGTCGGCGAGGTGCTCGCGAACCCGGACGTGCGCGAGGCGCTCGACAAGCTTGCCTTCTCGGCTCGCAGTTCGTCACCGCGGGAAGCCGCTGCTTTCCTCGACGCGCAGCTTGCGGCCTGGCGCAAGACGATCGACGACTTGGGTATCGCGCGCGACTAGCGCGCCCGCCCCGGCGCCATGAAGAACTCCTCCATCATGAATCGCTCGAGCTCCGCGTTGTCCTCGGGACGCGCCGACAGCGTCATGTCGCGCGCGAGCCGGATCGAGTGCCAGCGGAAGTCGCCGGTCTCGTAGTCGCGGATGATCGAGATGATCTTGCGCACCACCGCCGTGCTGATGTCGGGATTGTTCCCCTTGCGCACGTCGATCACCTGGAACGTGCGGCGATTGATCTCCTTGCTCCACCCGTAGAAGCTGAACTGCGCGTCGTCGTAGTCGAGGCGCCGGATCTGGAACGTGCCGCCGCCATTCTGCGGGACCTGTCCAAACGTCGAGCTCTGCATCGATGCGAGGTTTCGGGCGATGGCGCGATCGCGGCGCGCACTGTCGCTTTCGACGGTTGCAGGC
>CAZIZD010000387.1:0-4374 GCA_964543615.1 uncultured Alcaligenaceae bacterium
TTGTCCACGATCACCTGCTGTCCCAGCGTCTCGGACGCCCTCTGCGCCACCATGCGCGCGAGCTGGTCGGGGGCACCGCCCGCGGCGTCGGCTACGACGAGGCGTATGGGCCGATTGGGATAGCCTTGCGCCTGCACCACCGCGGTGAATGCCACCAGTGCGAGCGTGCACGCGAGCCGCGTGCCGAGTCGAATCGCGTTCATCGATGTCCTCCGTTGGGCCTTGCGACGCGTCGCTTGCCGAGAGCGACTGCAAATTCGCGCAGGAGCGCTGCGACCGCCTGCACCGCGGCACTCGCGTGGCGCCGCGTGCCGACGACGAGGTAGAACGTCTGCCGGATCTCCGGCGATACGATGCGCGACAGCGCGAGCTCTCCTGCGGCAACCTCCGTTGCGACTGCGTTCTGCGATGCGAGCGAGTACAGCCCGCCGCGTGCCACGAGCTTCTTCATCACGTGGATCGAATTGAGCTCGACCACGACGTTGAGCGCGATGCCGGCATTGCGTGCTTCCTCCTCGACCAGCACCCGTCCACCGTTGGGCATGGTCGCGATGACGAGCGGCAACGCCGCGAATCGCGCAAAGGGGATCGTCGTCCTCCGTGCGTGCGCATCGCCGGCTTTTGCCACGAGGCCGAGCGGGACGTCGAACAGCGGCTCGCACTTGCCGAGCCCCGGGGGCGGCGGGAGCGACACCACGCCGATGTCGATGCGCCCGTCGGCGAGGCTCTCCTCGATCCGCCGCGTCGGTCCTTCGGCGATCTGCAGGTGCACGTTGGGATGGCGCCGGCGGACGGCCGCGACGAGATCGCCCACGAGGGGCCAGCTCACGGAGGGTTGCAGCGACAGGCGCACGACGCCCGCGAGATTCTGCGCGTCGTCGGCCACGAGCGCGGGCAGCCGGTCGATCTCCGCCGTGAGCGCCTCGGCGCGCGGAAGCAGCCTGCGGCCTGCGGGCGTGAGGCGCGCCCCGCGCCCGGTGCGCTCGAACAGGCGCACGTCGAGCTGACGCTCGAGCGCACCGATGCGTTTGCTGACGGCCGATTGCGTGGAGGAGGCGAGCGTAGCCGCACGGGAGAAGCTGCCGGTGGCGGCAACGTGGAGGAACAGACGGAGGGGTTCGAGCTCCATCGGGCGCGCGGCAACGTCCATTCCCGGATAGAATAGCAATGAAGTCATCATGTCAAGAGGGAATATCTCGATGCGGCCCGCCAACCTGCTCGTCATCATGTCCGACGAGCACAATCCGAAATTCCTCGGCGCGGCGGGGCACCCGTTCATTGCCACGCCCAATCTGGACGCCCTCGCGGCGTCCGGAACGCGCTTCACCTCGGCGTACACGACGTGCCCCATCTGCGTCCCCGCGCGCGCCGCGTTTGCGGTGGGCCGCTACAACCACGAGATTGGCTACTGGGACAACGCCGACGCCTACGACGGCGCCATCCCGAGTTGGCATCACCGCCTGCGCAACGCCGGCCATCGCGTGGTGTCGATCGGCAAGCTCCACTTTCGCGGACGGCCCGGCGACGACCACGGGTTCTCCGAGGAGATCGTCCCGATGCACGTCATCGACGGCATCGGCGACGTCAAGGGGCTCGTCCGCAACGACATCCCGACCCGCCTGGGCGGCGACAAGATGGCGAAGCGCGCAGGCCCCGGGGAGTCGACGTACAGCGTGTACGACCGCGACATCGCGGCGCGCGCGCAGGTGTGGCTGCACGAGGAAGCGCGCAGGAGCGGCGATCGCCCGTGGGCGCTGTTCGTGTCGTTCGTCTCGCCGCACTTTCCGCTCACCGCGCCGCCCGCGTGGTTCTATCGCTACTGGAAGCAGGAGCTGCCGATGCCCAAGCTCTACGCCGACGACCTGCGGCCGCATCATCCCTTCCTCGACGATTACGCGCGCGTCGTCGACTACGACACGCACTTCAGGTCGGAGGCGGACGTCAAGCGTGCCATCGCCGGCTATGCGGGCCTCGTGAGCGCCATGGACGAGAACGTCGGGCTCGTCCTCCGCGCGCTGGAGAGCGCGGGGCTCGCAGGATCGACGCGCATCGTCTACACGAGCGACCACGGCGACAACCTGGGCGCGCGCGGATTGTGGGGCAAATCGACGCTGTACGAGGAGTCGGCCGGCGTCCCGCTCATCATGGCAGGGGCGGATATCGAGGCCGGCCGCGTGGTGGACACGCCCGTCTCGCACATCGACTGCGCGCCGACGTTCCTCACGATGACCGGCGTGCCGCTGCCGCAGGGCGCCGATGCGCTGCCGGGCGCCTCGCTCGTGGACGTGGCGAACGGCGCCACGCCGCAACGCCCGGTCATCTCGGAATACCATGCGACCGCGTCGGTCGCAGGAGCCTTCATGCTGCGGTTCGACCGGTGGAAGTATTGCCATTACGTCGCGTACGGCCCGCAGCTATTCGATCTCGCGGCGGACCCCGAGGAGGAGCGCGATCTCGCCGCGGACCCGCAGTATCGCGACGTGGTCGCGGAAGGCGAGCGGCGGCTGCGCGCCGTGCTCGACCCGGAAGCGGTCGATGCGCGCGCGAAGCAGCGCCAGGCGGAACTGCTCGCGCTACATGGCGGCCGCGAGGCTGCGCTCGCGCGAGGCGACCTCGGATTCTCGCCGGCGCCGGGCACGCGTGCGGAGATGAACTGAGGCCAGCCCGCCATCGGATGTAGGTCGTCGCGCTCGTGCTGCATGCTTGATCGCGGTCAACCGTGTGCTTCGCTTCGCGCGCACCATAGCCATAGCGGTGGGGCGAGCAGCGTGTAAGCAGCGAAACCCTGACGAGCGTTTCTGTTTGCAGGCCTCTCCCTGCCGGATGTTGCGGACATTGGGAGGGGACTATGCGCTCTTCATTGCTCATTCTTGCTGGCATCGCTGCACTCGGCTTCCGCGCCGAACCCGTTGCGGCGGCACCCTGCGCAGGCTTCGCCGACGTCGACGACACTGCGATCTATTGCAGCGCCGTGGAGTGGCTCAAGAACCGCTCCGTCACGCTCGGCTGCAGCACGGGCCTGTATTGCCCGGGCGACTACGTCAACCGTGCCTCGATGGCCTTGTTCATGAAGCGGCTCGGCGATGCGTTGACGCCGGTCGTGCTGCACAAGGAATATGTCGTCACGACCAGCACGACTGTTCCCGCCGCGGGACAGATCTACTGCAGCACGGGCGACTACACGCCCTTGGAGTTTCCGCGCACGGCCCGGTTCATCGCGACCGCTTGGGGCGTTCCCAACGGGGGGCCATCGTGGCTCCAGGGCTGGTGGAAGTATTCGACCGATGGCGGAACCACCTGGAATCTCGTCGGCAACTGGCTCGTCGACCAGTCACTGGGTCGCGCATGGGCCGACTATGGACAAGTTGCCACCTTCACGGCGCTCGCGCCACCGCTGGAACTCGTGCCGGGCACGACCTACAGGTTCGGCCTTTTCATGAACGGCATGGGCGCGGCGTATTCGTACGGTTCGCTGTCTTGTCAGGCGGACGTCACGATCACCGGTCATACCGGGGCAACGTCGCCGTTCGACGTGAATTAGCCCGATAGCGGCCGCGAGGGCGATCCAGGATCGCGGCCGGGTCGTGCCGATGCGACTTCGAACTTGGCCACCGGCACGACCCTTTTCAGCGTTTCGCGGCGTGGCAAGGGGCAGCGGGTAACTGATCATTCGCCGCGCGAGTCGACGTAACTCGACTACGTCCGCCAGCTGAACAAATCGCTTCTTCCTCGGGAGCGCGGGCGCGGTCGCCCACGTCAGCTAGAGTGGCCGACTCGACACGCGAAGGAATCCTGCAATGGACCGTTTGCCGCCCATCCCCGAGAGCCTCTGGACCGCGGAGCAGCGCGCAGAGGCGGAGCCCATCGTCAAGGGCCCCCGCGGCGCGCTCGTCTCACCGTTCGTGCCGCTCCTGCGAAGCCCGGAGTTGATGGGTCACGTGCAGCGGATGGGCGAATATCTCCGATTCCGCAGCGCGCTGCCGCCACGACTGTCGGAACTTGCGATCCTGGTGACGGCGCGGTTCTGGACGCAGCAGGTCGAGTGGGCCATCCATGCGCCCATCGCGATGGCACAAGGCGTGCCTGCGGACGTCATCGACGACATTGCGCACGGCCGGAAGCCCTCCGGGCTCGACGAGGACGCCATGCTCGTCTATCGATTCTGTACGGAGCTGCAGGCGAACAAGGGGCTGGGCGACGAAGCCTGGGGCAAGTTCGTCAAACGATTCGGCGACAAGGCCGCGATGGATCTCACGGGTATCGTCGGCTACTACTCGCTGCTGTCGATGGTGATGAACGTGGCGCAAACGCCGGCACCTGCGTCGACGCTGGGGGGCCTGCCGGAGCTGGGGGCGTTGTAGGAAGTGGTCTTGG
>CAZIZD010000388.1:0-4373 GCA_964543615.1 uncultured Alcaligenaceae bacterium
GCTACGACAAGTTGTCCGCGCGCAATCCTCGCCTCGTCCTCGTGCGCATCAGCGGCTTCGGCCAGACCGGACCCTACGCGCAACGCGCGGGCTACGGTGCGATCGGCGAGGCCCTCTCCGGCCTGCGCCATCTCACTGGCGACCCCGACCGGCCACCCGCGCGCATCTCGGCCTCGGTGACCGACGAGGTGACGGCAATCTACGGGGCATTCGGCGCCATGCTCGCGCTGCGGGCGCGCGACAGCACCGGTCGTGGCCAGGTGATCGACGCATGCCTGTACGAGTCGGCCTTCAGTCTCATCGAGCCGCACGTGCCCGCCTACGACAAGCTCGGCGTCATCGCCCAGCGCACAGGCCCCCGGCTCCCCGATTCCGCCCCGAACAACACATTCGTCACGAAGGATCACCGTTACATCCACGTCACCGCGATGGGAGACGCCGTCTTCGGTCGCCTTGCGCAGGTGATCGGCCAGCCAGAGCTGGCGCAGGATTCGCGGTTCGCCACCCAGGTCGCCCGTTCGAAGAACGAGGACGAACTGGACGGGCTGATCGCGCAGTGGATCTCCGCGCGGCCTCTCGCCGAGGTCGTGCTCGCCCTCGCCGACGGGGGTGTCGCAGCAGCGCCGATCTACACGGTGGAGGACATCTTCCGCGACGAGCACTTCAAGGCGCGCGACATGCTCGTCCGCATGCCCGACGAGGACTTCGGCACCGTGGCGTTGCCCGGGGTGGTCCCGAAGCTCTCCGACACCCCTGGCGAAGTCCGCCACACCGGCCATCGCGTGGGGGAGGATACGGTCGCGGTCCTCTCGGACGTCCTGGGACTTTCCGCCGATGAGATCGCGCACCTCGAGCGCGAGGGTGTGGTCGCCACGGGGCCCGCGCCGCGTACCGCCGTCGAGAGCGCCGCATGAGTGCCCCGACCAGCGACGGCAGCGCCTTCAAGGCGCAACTTGCGGAGGAGTACCGCGCGCGCGAGGCCAGGGCGCTCGCAATGGGCGGGCCGGAAAAGCTCGCCAAGCGCGCCAAGCCGGGCATCCTGGACGCCCGCCAGCGCGTCGGGCGGCTCTTCGATCCGGGCACGTTCACGGAGTCCGGCCTCTTCAGCACGTCGATCCACTCGGCAGAGGATTCGGAGCGCACGCCCGCCGACGGCAAGATCACCGGCTACGGCAAGATCGAGGGCCGTTGGGCGGGCGTGGTCTCGAACGACTTCACCGTCCTCGGCGCCTCGAGCGGCGGGACCAACGTCCGCAAGATCGCGCACATGAAGCGCACGTGCACGCAGCGCGGCATGCCGATGGTGTTTCTCGGCGAGTCATCGGGGGCACGCATGCCCGACACCATGGGCGCGCGCGGCATGGGCCTCGGACTCGGCAACGATCCGACGCAATACCAGCGGCTGCGCGAAACCCCTTGGGTCGCGGCCGTGATGGGCATGTGCTACGGCTCGTCCTTCCTCTACACGTGCTGCTCGGACTTCCGTGTGATGCGCAAGGGCGCCGTTATGGCGGTCTCGAGCCCGCGACTGATCGAGCTCGCCACCAACGAAAAGGTGAGCGCGGAAGAGCTGGGCGGCTGGCAGCTGCACACGGAGACTACGGGGCTCATCGATCTCGCGTTCGACACCGACGAAGAGTGCATCGACGCGATGAAGCGTTTCCTCTCCTACCTGCCGGCGAGCCACAATCTCCCGCCGCCCGTAACAGGCGTGCCGGAGGGTTCCGGCGAGGCCATGCCGGACATCCTCGACCTGATTCCGCCGAATCGGCAGCAGGTCTACGACATGCGCAAGGTCGTGGCTGCGATCGCCGACAAGGGCAGCGTCCTCGAAGTGAAGCCCAGGTTCGGCAAGGTACTGGTGACCGCGCTCGCCCGCTTGAACGGCAAGTCGGTCGGGTTCATCGCCAACAACCCGCTCTTCAAGGGTGGCGTGCTCGACGCCGATGCCGCCGACAAGGCCATCGCCTTCATGGTCATGTGCGATTCCTTCAACATCCCGCTGGTCCTGCTGGTGGATACGCCCGGATTCGTGATCGGATCCGAAGCGGAGAAGAAGAAGGCCACCGGGAAGATCGTGAACTTCATGAATGCCCTGCAGCTCGTCACCGTGCCGCGGCTGTCGATCATCATCCGCAAGACGTTCGGACAGGCCTACCTCAACATGGGCGGTGGACGGAATTCCGACGAGGTCGCGGCCTGGCCCACGGCTGAGGTGAGCTTCATGACACCGCAATTCGCGGTCACGGTGGTGCACGGAACCCGGCCGGGCGAGCCGGGCTTCGAAGAGCAGCTGGCCGAGATGGAGAAGGCCAACAGCGCCTACGAGATTGCCCGCTGCTACGCGGTACAGAACGTGATCCGCCCCGAGGACACGCGCGACTATCTCATCCGCATGCTCGAGATCCATTCGCTCAAACTAAGCAACGGCGTGGGCCAGCATCTGATGCGCGCCTGGCCCACGAGCTTCTGACATGGGATTCAACGCCATCCTGGTCGCCAATCGCGGCGCCGTTGCCTCCCGGGTGATCCGCGCGCTGCGCTCGCTCGGCATACGGTCCGTGGCCGTGTATTCGGAAGCGGACCGCGACATGCCGTACGTGAAGGAAGCCGACTCGAGCGTTGCCATCGGACCGCCCGCGCCGCGCGAGAGCTATCTGAACGCGGAAAGGATCATCGCATCGGCGCGCGCGCTGCGCGTCGACGGCATCCACCCAGGATACGGATTCCTTTCCGAGAACGCTGCGTTTGCGCGGCAGGTCCTCGATGCCGGGCTCGCCTTCGTGGGTCCCTCCCCGAAGTGGATCGAGGCGATGGGACACAAGACGAACGCGCGCGAGCTCGCGGGAACGTGGGGACTGCCGGTCGGTCGCGGGACGAAGGTCCTCGACGCATCGGACGAGTCCCTCGCCGCCCAGGCCGAGGCACTCGGCTACCCCATCATGGTGAAGCCCGCCGCCGGGGGCGGCGGCATCGGGATGATGCGCGTCGACACACCCGAACAGTTAATGGACGCGATCCGGAAGGCTCGTTCCGCGGCAGAGCGCGGATTCGGCGTTGGCGACGTATACCTCGAGCGCCTCGTCGCGAACCCGAGGCACGTCGAGATCCAGCTGCTCGGCGATTGCCACGGCAGCGTCGCGCATCTCTTCGACCGCGACTGTTCCGTGCAGCGACGCAACCAGAAGGTGATCGAGGAAGCGCCGGCGCCGGGGCTCCATGCGCAGCGCCGCATGAAAGCCGCGGAGGATGCCGCTCTTGCGCTTTCGAGCGCGGGCTACGACAACATCGGCACGCTCGAAATGCTGCTCGATACCGAGGGCGAGTTGAGCTTCCTCGAGATGAACACGCGCCTTCAGGTCGAGCATGGCGTCACCGAGGAGATTACCGGCGTCGACCTGGTCGCGAGTCAGGTCCGCAGCGCCGCCGGCGAGCGCCTGGCCGAGATTCTTCCCCGATCGATCGAGGCGCGGGGGCACGCGATCGAGGCGCGGGTGTGCGCCGAGGATCCGGTGCGATTCTTCCCCTCGACCGGTACGCTAGCCGCATTCCGCCCTCCGAAGGGCGCGGGAATTCGCGTGGAGACCGGCTACGGCGAAGGCAACGCAGTGACGCCGTTCTACGACTCCCTGCTCGCCAAGGTGATCGCCCATGCGCCGACGCGCCTCGAAGCGATCGACAAGCTCGACCGGTCGCTCGCTGCCTTCGAGATCGCGGGCGTGAAGACCAACATCACGGCCGTGCGCCAGGTGCTCGCGAGCGAGGCCTTCCGCGAAGGCCGTGTTCACACCGGCCTCATGCAGGAAGTGCAGGCGGCCGCCAAGTCCATGAAGACCGCCGCATGAGCGCCACCTGGCAACCCGAGATCGACGAGCTCGCGCGCCGTCGCGCGCTCGCCGAGGAGTTGGGCGGGCCGGAGGCGGTCGCCAAGCACACGACGGGCGGGCGACTCACGGTCCGTGGACGCGTCGAGTGTTTGGTCGACCCCGGTTCCTTCCAGGAAGTGGGCAAGCTCACCGGCACCGGCACCTATCGAGACGGGAAGCTCGAGGGCATGCTGCCCGCGCCGTACGTGATGGGGCTCGCGAAGATTCGCGGACGCGCTGTGGCGGTCGGAGGCGAGGACTTTACCGTTCGCGGCGGAACCAGTTGGGGCGGCGCGCGACGCAAGGGCGGCCAGGGCGGCTTCATCGAGGACTTCGCGGCGAGGTATCGCATCCCGCTGGTGAACCTGATCGACGGCTCCGGCGGAAGCGTCGCGTCCATCAAGAAGCGCGGGCATGCGGTGTTTCCCGGCGTGCATGGGTTCGAGAAATCCGTCGAGCTGATGGGCATCGTGCCCGTCGTGAGCGCGGTGCTGGGCGTCGCCGCCG
>CAZIZD010000389.1:0-4367 GCA_964543615.1 uncultured Alcaligenaceae bacterium
GCTCGTGGTGGCGGTGTCGCGTAACTACCTGGGCTACGGCCTGCCGCAGGCAGACCTGATCCAGGAGGGCAACGTCGGCCTCATGAAGGCCGTCCGCCGCTTCGACCCCGAGCGCGGTGTGCGCCTCGTGTCGTTCGCGCTGCACTGGATCCGCGCCGAGATGCACGAGTACATCCTGCGCAACTGGCGCCTCGTGAAGATCGCGACCACCAAGGCGCAGCGCAAGCTGTTCTTCAACCTGCGCAGCCTGAAGGCGAGCTCCGCCGCGCTGTCCGTGGACGAAGCGAAGAAGATCGCGCGGGACTTGGGCGTCAAGCCCGAAGAGGTCGTCGAAATGGAGACGCGCCTCGGCGGTCACGACCTGGCGCTCGACCCCACGCCGGGTGACGAGGAGAACTTCGTCTCGCCGATCGCCTACCTCACGAACAACGAGGACGAGCCCGCGCAGATCCTCGAGCGCGAAGAGACGTCGCAGAACCGCAGCAAGGGCCTGATGACCGCGCTTGCCAAGCTCGACGACAGGAGCCGCCGCATCATCGAGGCGCGCTGGTTGCGCGAGGACGACTCGACCGCGACGCTGCAGGACCTGGCGGACGAGTACGGCGTTTCGGCCGAGCGCATCCGCCAGATCGAGAGCAAGGCGATGAAGACCATGCGCATGCAGATGGCGGACGTGGAGTAGACCTGCTTTTCAGCAACGAAAAACGCCGGCCTCGCGCCGGCGTTTTTCATGGGCAGTTGCAACCGTGGCGCGAGGACGCGGCTACAGCTCCACCTGGGTTCCGAGCTCCACCACGCGGTTGGTCGGGATCTGGAAGAACTCGGAGGCCTTCACCGCGTTCTTGGACATCGACACGAACAGGCGCTCGCGCCACAGCGCCATGCCGGTCGACACCGTGGGGATGAGCGTCTCGCGCGACACGAAGAAGCTCGTCTCCATCATCTCGAAGGGGAAGCCGCGGCGCCCCGCCTCCTCGAGCAGCTCGGGGACGTCGGGGTCCTGCTTGAAGCCGTAGTACGCGAGCATCTGGTAGAAGTCGCAGCCGAGCGTCTTGATCTCGAGGCGGTCCTCCACGTCGACGTACGGGATGTCGCGCATGACGACGGTGAGCATCACGACGCGATGGTGCAGCACCTTGTTGTGCTTCAGGTTGTGCAGCAGCGCGTGCGGCACGCGATCCTGCGTCGACGTCATGAAGACGGCGGTGCCTTCCACGCGCACCGGCGGCGAGACCTCGATGCTCTGGATGAAGACGTCGAGCGGCAGCGCGTCGGTGGACAGCCGGTCCATGAGCAGCGCGCGCCCGCGCTTCCACGTGGTGAGCAGCGTGAACACGATCGCGCCGATCACGAGCGGGAACCAGCCGCCGCCCTCGATCTTGATCGAGTTCGACGCGAGGAACATGAGGTCGATGAAGGTGAGCGGCGCGGCGATGGCAACCGACAGCCACATCGGCCACTTCCACAGGCGGCGCATCACGACGAAGATGAGGATCGAGTCGATCAGCATCGCGAGCGTCACGGCAATGCCGTAGGCGCCTGCGAGGTGATCGGACTTGCGGAACGCGACCACCAGCAGCACCACCGCCGCGAACAGCGTCCAGTTGATGAAGGGGACGTAGATCTGCCCGATCTGGCGCTCCGACGTGTGCTCGATCTGCAGGCGCGGGCAATACCCCATCTGGATCGCCGCGCGCGTGAGCGAGAACGTGCCGGAGATGACCGCCTGCGACGCGATCACGGTGGCGCAGGTCGCGAGCACCACCAGCGGAATGAGCGCCCACGACGGCGCGAGCAGATAGAACGGATTGCGGATCGCGGCGGGGTCCGAGAGGATGAGCGCGCCTTGCCCGTAATAGTTGAGCACGAGGGCCGGCAGCACGAATGCGAGCCATGCGCGGCGGATGGGCGAGGCGCCGAAGTGCCCCATGTCGGCGTAGAGCGCCTCGGTGCCCGTCACCGCGAGAACGACCGCGCCGAGCGAGAGGAACGCAGCCAGCGGCGAATGCGCGAAGAAGCGAACGGCGTACGTGGGGTCGAGCGCCTTGAGGATCGCGGGCGCTTCCGCGATCTCGATCACGCCGAGCACGGCGATCACCGCGAAGTACAGCATCATCACCGGGCCGAAGAACATGCCCACGCGCGCGGTGCCGTGCTTCTGCACGCCGAACAGCAGCACGATGATGACGAGCGTCGCGGGCACGACCCAGTGCGCGAGCGCAGGTGTGACGATCTCGAGGCCCTCGACCGCGGATAGCACGGAGATCGCGGGCGTGATCATGCCGTCGCCGTAGAACATCGCGGCCCCGAAGATGCCGAATCCCACGAGCCACCATCGTCGCGACTCGTGCCGCTCGAGCCCCCGCGACACGAGTGCCGTCAGCGCGAGGATGCCGCCCTCGCCGTTGTTGTCGGCGCGCATGATGAGCGTGATGTACTTGAGCGTCACGATCACGACGAGCGCCCAGAACACGACCGAGAGCACGCCGTAGACGTTTTCGGCGGTGAGGGCGAGCGCCTCGGGCCCGCTGAACGCGGTCCGCAGCATGTACAGCGGGCTCGTGCCGATGTCGCCGTAGACGACGCCGATGGCGCCCACTACCAGTGCCAGCGAGGTCTTGCGATCCTTGGCGGGGTGGCCCATCGCCCGGGGGCTCTCTCTCGATCTACGACGCTTCGTCGACGCGACGGGAGAAACGGATGTTGAGCTGCTTCAGCTTGCGGTACAGGTGCGTGCGCTCGAGCCCCGCGCGCTCGGCCACCTTGCTCATGTTGCTCTGCTCGCGACCCAGGAGCTGCTCGAAGTAGATGCGCTCGAAGGCCTCGCGTGCCTCGCGCAACGGAAGGTCGAAGAAGCGCTGCGTGATCTCGGGCGCCGGCGTGGGGTTGGGCGACGCGGCCTCGCCCAGCACGCGCTTGACGTGATCTGCGGTGATCTCGCCGCGCACGAGAGCGAGGTTCTGGATGAAGCTCGCGAGATGGTCGAGGTTGCCCGGCCAGTACGCGTTGGTGAGCGCCGTCAGCGCGGCAGGCGGCAGCGCCGACAGGAGCGAGGCGGGATCGTCCTTGTTGGCGTCGCGCCAGAATCGCTCCATGAGCGGCGGGATGTCCTCGCGGCGCTTGCGCAGCGGCGGCAGGATCACCGTTCCCGACGAAAGCTGCGACAGGAGCGCCGCGTCGAACTTGCCCTCGGCTGCGAGATTGCCGAGCGGGTCGCTCGACGTGCACACGAGGGTGACGCTCAACTTGTCGAGCTTGGGCAGCAGGAACGCAAGTCCCTTCTGCTCGAGCTTCGAGTATTGGCCGATCTCGGCCGCGTAGAGCACGCCTTCGCGCGCTTCCTCGAGAAGGGAGAGCGGATTGGCGGTGAGGCGGCTGCCGCCCGCCAGCGCCACCCACGGCGCCTCGGCGGTCTGCAGCGCGCGCGCCGCCAGGTCGTGCCCCGTGCCGGCCTCACCCAGGAGCAGGACGGGACGGCGCGCCGCGAGGAGCTGCTCGATCGCACGCTCCGTCTCGCGCACCGGTGCGCTCGCGCCGAGCGTGGACAGCGAGATGCGGCGCGGCTCCTGCACGGCGGCGCTCTTGAGGGCACGCGCGATGGTCGACAGGAGCTTCGAAAGGCCGATGGGCTTTTCGAGGAAGTCGAAGGCGCCGATCTTGGTGGCCTCGACCGCGGTCTCGATCGTGCCGTGGCCGGACATCATCACCACCGGCATCGTGAGCTGCCCGTTCGCGCCCCACTCGCGCAGCAGCGTGACGCCGTCGGTGTCCGGCATCCAGATGTCGAGCAGCACGAGCGCGGGCTGCTGCCGCTGGCGGTACGCGCGCGCCTCGCCCGCGTTCTCGGCGAGCGCCACGCGATACCCCTCGTCCTGAAGGATCTCGGACAGGAGTTCGCGAATGCCGACTTCATCGTCGACGATGAGGAGTTCCTTGGCGAGTGCCATGCGATGCGAAGACCCTAGGCTGCGGCGGCGGGCTTCATGCCCGTCGCGCGATGTGGGAACACGATCGTCACGCGCGCGCCGCCGCCCGGCGCGTTGCCGATGGCGATGCGGCCGCCGTGCTCGTCGACGATCTTCTTCACGATGGCAAGGCCGAGCCCCGTGCCCTTCGCCTTGGTCGTGACATACGGTTCGAAGGCGCGCGCGAGCACGTCCTCGGCGAAGCCGGGTCCGCCGTCCTCGACCGTGAGCGTGGCCTCGCCCTGCGCGTCGGCAAGCGCGATGGCGATGCGCGGATGCGGAGCGTCGGCCTGTGCGTCGACCGCGTTGCTGATGAGATTGTGGAACACCTGGCGCAGGCGGGTGGGCTCGCCCTGGATGGGGAGGGGCATGTCCGGCAAGGATAGCGCAACGTGAGGCGCC
>CAZIZD010000390.1:0-4354 GCA_964543615.1 uncultured Alcaligenaceae bacterium
GCCGGTGGCGGTGCCGTACTACGCATCCGGATGCTACGGCTGCGCGGCCGCCGCAGGTGCGGTGGTGGGCGTCGCGGCAGGCGCGGTAGTGGCGTCGGCCGCTGCGGCCAACACGGCGGCGGCAACGTCGAGCGCGTACAACGCGGGCGTTGCGGCAGGCAGCGCCAACACGGCAGCGGCGACGTCGAGCGCGTACAACGCGGGCGTTGCGACGGGCGTGGCGGCGGTGAGCGGTGGCGCACCGGCGCCAGTGGCGGTCCCGGCCTCGGGCACGTGGGTGATGGGGATGAACTACGCGACGTTGCCGGGAGGCTGCGCTCAACCCAACGTGCAGGGCCAGCAGTACTACCTGTGCGGGAACACCTGGTTCAAGCCGTCGTTCGGCGCCAACGGTGTGTTCTACACGGTGGTGCCCACGCCCTGACCTTGCGATCCGTCACGACGTGGTGAGCGGGCGTGCTGCGCGACCATCCCATCGTCGTCGTCTTCCTCGTTGCTGTCCTGGCGCCGCTCATCGCCCAGACGAGGATCGGTGCGCGCGTGCCGGTCGTGGTGTTCGAGGTCCTCCTCGGCATTGCGATCGGCCCGCACGCGCTCGCGCTCGTTCCGTATGACCGGTTCCTCTCGTTCATGCACGACGTCGGCATGGTCGCCGTGCTGTTCATGGCGGGAATGGAGACCGACTTCGCGCTGATTCGCGGCCGGCCGCTGACGCTGGCCTGCGCGGGGTGGGGCCTCACGCTGGCGATCGCCGCTACGGCTATCGCAATCGTCAACGCAGTCGGAGGCGGGATCCTGCCCATGATGGTCGTCATCGCGCTGTCGACGACGGGTCTCGGCACGCTGCTGCCCATCCTGCGCGACGGTGGCCAGCTCGATTCCCCCTTCGGAAGGATGCTGCTCGCGGCGGGGACGGTGGGCGAGGTCGGACCCATCGTCGCCGCGTCGCTCGCGCTCTCGACGCGCTTCACCTCGTGGCAGGAATTCATGCTCCTCCTGCTGTTCCTCGCGCTGGTCGCGCTCGCCATCGCCGTGGGCGCGGGTGCGCGGCCGCCCCGTATCATCGCGATGCTCGCGCGCACCATGCACCAGAGCACGCAGCTGCCCGTCCGTCTGGCGCTCCTGCTCCTGGGGGCGCTCGTCTTCCTGTGCGAGGGCATGGGGTTCGAGGCGGCCTTCGGCGCGTTCGCGGCCGGGATGATCGTCGGCGTCGCGACCCGCGGTCCGGAGGGCGAGGACTTCCGCACCAAGATCGATGCCGTGTGCTTTGGATGGTTCGCACCCTTCTTCTTCGTCGGCACCGGCGTCGCTTTCGACGTGGCGTCGCTCGCGCACGGTCGCACGACGATGCTCCTGATGCCTGCGTTCCTCGCCATCTTCCTCGTGGCGCGCGGCCTGCCCGCGCTGCTCTACCGGCGCGACCTGCCACGCGCGGAGCTCCTGCCACTCGGTCTCTTCTCGGCTGTCTCTTCGCTCGGCATCGTCGTCGTCGTCACCAACGCCGGGCAGAAGTCGGGGCACATGCATCCCGAGACCGCGCAGGCGCTGATCGGGGCTGCGCTCCTGTCGCTGCTCGCCTATCCCACCCTTGCGCGGGCGCTGATGTCGCGTCACGATGCCGGCGCCGCCAACGAGAGAACACTCACCCGCACATGACCATGCAAAGCGAAGCCAATCCGACCCTCAAGCAGCGCTTCGTCGAGGAAATGAAGGCGTTCTGGGTCATTGCCCTGTACTTGTGGGTTTTCCTGGGCATGTTCGTCATCTACCGGCGCCTCGTCGCCGCCGAGACGGGCGCACCGTACCTGCACGCAGGGTTTGCGCTCGTGCAGGCGATGATCATCGCCAAGGTCGTCCTCGTCGGACGCATGCTGAGCTTCACGCGACGCTTCGACAATCGCCCGCTCATCGTCCCGGTGCTCTACAAGTCGGTGCTGTTCGGGTTGCTCGTGATGCTGTTCGGCATCGTGGAGCACATGGTCGAGGGATGGCTCCACCACGAGGGGGCGGTGGGCGGACTGCGCAAGCTCGCCGACGTGGGCGGTTACGAGCTGGCCGCGCGCGTGGTGATGCTCGTCGTGGCGTTCGTCCCGTTCTTCGCCTTCGGGGAACTGGGTCGCGTGATCGGCGTCAAGCGCCTGGGCGCGATGTTCTTCTCACGGCAGGATGCGCAAGCCGGGTGACGATCTCGCGCGATTTCTCGCCCGCACATCCGCCGGGGTCGGAGAAGAAGCCATGATGCGCGCGCCGAACCGGCCGGTCGCGAACCCGGTCGCCTGACCCCTCCATGCGAAGCGATCCCGAAGCCCACGAACGCCGCCTGCGCATCCGCCTCCTGGTGCTCTCGCTCATCCTCGTCGCGGTCGCGACGTTCGGGGTGTGGCACGCGCAAAGCACCATCCCGAGGAGCATCGTGCTCGCCTCGGGCGTGGCCGACGGCAGCTATCATCTCGACGCCGCCAACTACGCGCGCATCCTGAAGCGCGACGGCATCACCATCGTCGAGCGCATGACGGGCGGCGCGGGCGAGAACGCGAACCTCCTCCGCGATCCCAAGTCCGGCGTCGACGTCGCGCTGATGGAGGGCGGGGTCGTGCCGCCGGATGCACGCAGCGGACTCGTCATGCTCGCGGCGATCCGCTACGAGCCGGTCTGGGTGTTCTACCGCGGCCCCGAGGAGCTGCGCCGGCTGGAGGACCTCCGTTACAAGCGCATCTCGGTCGGCAACGCGGGCAACGGCGGACGCGTCATCGTCGAGCCCATGCTCACGGCGAGCAACGTCACCGTGGCCAATTCGAAGCTGGTGTCGATGTCCAACCTGCAGGCGCTGCGCTCGCTGCAGGACGGCACGCTCGACGTCGCGATCATGGTGGGTGCCGCGCGATCGCCCGTCATCTGGCAGGCGCTGCACGAAGAACGCGTGCGGCTCATGAGCATGGAAGACGCCGACGCCTATTCACGGCGCTATCCGTTCCTGACCAAGGTGACGCTCCCCGCGGGGACCGTCGACATGAGCTTCCGGCGCATTCCGCCGCAGGACGTGACGATGGTCGCCACCAAGGCGATGCTCGTGGCGCGCGACACCTTTCCTTCCGTGCTGGTGGCCCCGCTGTTCGACGCAGCCCGCGAGCTGCATGCACAGCACGGCTACTTCGAGGCCGCCGACGAGTTCCCGAGCGTCGCCCCCGTCGACCTGCCCGTGTCGGAAGACGCGGAGCGCCATCATCGCTTCGGAGCGAATTTCCTCCACCGCCACCTTCCGTTCTGGCTCGCCACACTGCTCCAGCGGCTCATCGTGGTCGTGCTGCCGCTGCTCGTGATCGTGGTGCCACTCGTCAACTTCCTGCCGCGCCTCCTGCACTGGCGCGCACGCTCGCGCATCTATCGCTGGTACGGCGATCTCAAGCTGCTCGAGCGCGACGTCGAGCGCCGGCAGGGTGAGCTTCCGGTGCAGGAGTGGCTTGCGCATCTCGACCGCATCGAGCGCGCCGCAAGACGGATCAGGACCTCGGCGAGCGTGGCCAGCGAGGCGTACACGCTGCGCGAGCACATCAAGCTCGTGCGCGAGGCGGTAGAGGCGCGGGTGAAGAGCGGGTGAAGCGCGCCCCCCCCGGCACCACGACCTGCGGGACTGCGCGCCGCGCTGAAGGCGGGTCCCGGCGCCAGTTTTCCGGAAGAAGTCACCTGCAAGTCACCTGTCCGTGCTTCCGCGCGCGGCGGTCCGACGCCCATACTGGCCACGGTTCCAGAAGCCTGAAAGGGCGCGATGATGAGCGTCGGCCGGATCCTCGGATGCGGGTTGCTGTGGTGCCTTGCCGCGGCTGCACCCGTCATGGCGGCCGCGAACGCGGCGCCCATCGCGCTGCCCGGGCACACGCTCGCCGCCGACACGACCGCGAAGGCGCAGCGCGTGGCGTCGAGCGCGAAGGCCGCGGCTGAAGCGCCCGTCACCCTCACCATCGTCCTGCAGCGCTCCGACCCCGTCGGGTTCTCGCAGCTGCTGACCGACATTGCGGATCCGCTCTCGCCGCGGTACCGGCAGTACCTGACGCCGCAGGAGGTCGCGGAGCGCTACGGTCCCACGCAGGCGGACTACGAGGCCGTCGCATCGCACTTCGCGGCAAACGGCTTTACGATCGTCGAGGGCTCGGACAACCGAATGACGCTCCTCGTGTCGGGCTCGCGCATGGCGGTCGAGGGCGCGTTGCACACGCGCATCGGCGATTTCGAGATCGGTGGGCGGCGGTTCTATGCCAACGAGGTCGATCCCGCATTGCCGCCGGATATCGCGCGGCGCGTGCAGTCGATCGTGGGCCTTACCGACCTTCCGCGTCCCAGCACGCTCAACACACCG
>CAZIZD010000391.1:0-4337 GCA_964543615.1 uncultured Alcaligenaceae bacterium
ACCGCGGTGGGGTTCACGCTGACACTCGTCACCATCCAATCGATGCCCTACGTCGTCGAGGCCGTCGGATGGCGCTATGCGTTCGCACCGCTTGCGGCGGGCCCGCTGATCGGCGTGTGGGCCATGGCGCGTCTGCGCGCGCATCCGGCGTCGGCAAGACTCGCCGGCGGGCGGCGGTGATTGGTGCGGTCCGGTGACATGCCCATCGCATCGCGGGTAGCATCGACGCTCGCAACGTGGCTCCCCCCTTTCTTCCCTTCCAGCGAGCGAAGTTCGGAATGGCGTACCACCTAGAAGGCACCCTCGTCGAGCTCTGCACGTGCCGTGTGCTCTGCCCCTGCTGGATCGGCGAGGATCCCGACTACGGCACCTGCGACAAGCTCGTCGCCTGGCGCATCGACCGCGGCGAGATCGACGGCGTGGACGTCGCGGGCCTCGCGGTCGCCATGGTCGCGCGCGTGCCGGGCAACGCGCTGCGGGGCAACTGGAAGGCCGTGATCTATATCGACGCCCGGGCTTCCGCTGCGCAGGAGGAGGCACTGCTCGCAGCCTTCACCGGAAAGCGCGGCGGCACGCTCGCCCAGCAGGCGAGACTCGTGGCCGGCGTGGTTGCCGTCGAGCGGGTGCCGATCGCGATCGACGCGCAGTGCGGCGAGGGGACGGTCGAGGTCGGCGACGTGGCGCATGCCGAGATCGAGCCGTTCCGCAATGCAAGCGGGGCGACGACAGGGCTCGTCGACACGGTGTTCTCGACCATCCCGGGGGCCCGGGTCCACGTCGCCAGGGGGTTGCGCTACCGTTGCGCGGAGCCTCGCCTGGGGATCGACCTCGATCTGTGCGGCCACGGCGCCTACCAGACTGCGTTCGACTTCCGCTCGTAAGGCGCCGCCCCCGGGAGCGGGGAGGCACTGCTGCGTTGTGGCAAATGCCACCCATCGGGCGTAGTATTTCCCGCCCCGGCTTCGCGCGGGCGCCGGACCCCTGATCCACGAAGGAGGTCGCATGGCTTACCACCTCGAAGGTCGTCTCCTCGAAGTCTGCAACTGCCGCGTGCTGTGCCCGTGCTGGATTGGCGAGGACCCGGACTACGGCACCTGCGACACGATCGTCGCGTGGCACTTCGACAAAGGCACGGTCGACGGCGTCGACGTGTCCGGCCACACGATCGCGATGATCGCGCACGTCCCCGGCAACATCCTGCAAGGCAACTGGAAGGCGGCGGTGTACCTCGACGACAAGGTCTCTTCCGCGCAGGAGCAGGCGCTGCTCGGCGTGTACACGGGCGCGCTCGGCGGTCCCGTCGCCGAGCTCGCGAAGCTCGTCGGCGAAGTGGTGTCCGTCGAGAAGGTGCCGATCGCGTTCGAGGTGCACGGCGGCAGCGGCACGATCAAGATCGGCGACGCGGGATATGCGGAGCTCGAGCCGTACCGCAATGCGAGCGGCGCGACCACGACGCTGGCCGACACCGTGTTCTCGACCGTGCCCGGCGCGCCGGTGTTCGTCGGGAAATCGCCGCACTACCGCAGCAAGAACGCGAAGCTCGGCATCGACGTCGACCTCGAGGGCCACAACGCTCTGCAGAGCACGTTCGTGTTCCAGTCCTAGCCGTCGCTCGTGGCGGAAACCGCGCCGCGCGCCGGCGCGCGAGTGCTCGGGGAGGCGCATTCGCGCCTCCTCGCGGCGCTGCTCGCCGCGCTCTCGCTCCTCGCCTGGGCCGTGCTCTGGTGGTGGAGCGCGAGCCCCTACGGCCGCTACGCCGCGCATGGCGGGTGGACCGACCTTCCCGGGATCGCCGCCCTTTGCCGCTCGATCCCGCAGGGCGGCGTCCTGGTCCCTGCCGCCCTGCACGCGCTTGCATGGGTGCTGATGATTGCCGCGATGATGCTGCCGACGACTTACCCGCTGCTCGCGCTCTTCCACCGCATCGTCGCCGGGCGCGCCGACGCGCGCCTCCTGGTCTCGCTCGTGGTGGCGGGGTTCTTCCTGCCCTGGCTCGCGTTCGGGCTGATCGCGCACGCGGCGGACACGCTTCTGATCGCCGCGGCCACGCGAATGCCAAGAGCGGCCGAGTACGGCTGGGCGTTCGCGGCGGCGGTGCTCGCGGGCGCGGGCGCGTTCCAGTGGAGCAGGCTCAAGTACCGCTGCCTCGAGGAGTGCCACTCGCCGTTCTCCTTCATCGGCGCCCGCTGGCACGGCCGTGCGCCGAAGCGCGAGGCGTGGCGGCTGGGCGTGGACCACGGCATCTTCTGCGTCGGCTGCTGCTGGGCGCTGATGCTGGTGATGTTCGTCGTCGGCATGGCGAGCGTCGGCTGGATGCTCGTGCTGGCGGCGGTCATGGCGGCCGAGAAGAATCTGCCTTGGGGCAGGCGTCTGCGCACGCCGTTGGGCCTCGCGCTCGTCGGCTCCGCCGCCGGCATTGTCCTCTGGAGCCTCTAGGCATCGACCCCGGGTGTTGCGTCCGCGTCAACGCTGGGCGCCACGGAACCGTTTTGTGAGCCCGCGGTCGCACACAGGCCTCTCTGGGGGCGCACAATGCGCCCCAATTCCCCTAAATCCCATCGCCGCCGCACAACGCCGCGCGGCCCACGAGGACCCGATGAAGTTTCGCTTCCCCATCGTCATCATCGACGAGGATTTCCGCTCCGAGAACACCTCCGGCCTCGGCATCCGCGCTCTTGCGAGCGCCATCGAGAAGGAGGGCATGGAGGTGCTGGGTGTCACGAGCTATGGCGACCTGTCGCAGTTCGCCCAGCAGCAGTCGCGCGCTTCGGCGTTCATCCTGTCGATCGACGACGAGGAGTTCACTCCTGGCCCCGAGCTCGACCCGGCGGTCGTGAACCTGCGCAACTTCATCCGCGAGATCCGCTTCAAGAACGCCGAGATCCCCATCTACCTCTACGGCGAGACGCGCACCTCGCAGCACATTCCCAACGACATCCTGCGCGAACTGCACGGCTTCATCCACATGTTCGAGGACACGCCCGAGTTCGTGGCGCGCCACATCATCCGCGAGGCCAAGTCCTATCTCGACTCGCTCGCGCCGCCGTTCTTCCGCGCCCTCGTGCACTACGCGCAGGACGGCTCGTACTCGTGGCACTGCCCCGGCCACTCCGGGGGTGTCGCGTTCCTCAAGAGCCCGGTCGGCCAGATGTTCCACCAGTTCTTCGGCGAGAACATGCTGCGCGCCGACGTCTGCAACGCGGTGGACGAGCTGGGGCAGCTCCTCGATCACACCGGCCCGGTCGCCCACGCCGAGCGCAACGCGGCGCGCATCTTCAACGCCGACCACTGCTTCTTCGTGACCAACGGCACGTCCACGTCCAACAAGATGGTGTGGCACGCCAACGTGGCCCCGGGCGACATCGTCGTGGTCGACCGCAACTGCCACGTCTCGGTGCTCCACGCGATCACGATGACGGGCGCCATCCCGGTCTTCCTGCCGCCTACGCGCAACCACTACGGCATCATCGGTCCCATCCCGCTCGACGAGTTCAAGCCGGAGAACATCGAGAAGCGCATCGAGGCCAACCCGTTCGCGCGCGAGGCGCGCAACAAGAAGCCGCGCATCCTCACGCTCACGCAAAGCACCTACGACGGTATCGCCTACAACGTCGAGATGCTGAAGGCCACGCTCGGCAGCAGCATCGAGACCCTGCACTTCGACGAGGCATGGCTTCCGCACGCTGCCTTCCACGATTTCTATCGCGACATGCACGCGATCGGCAAGGATCGGCCGCGCAGCAAGGACGCCATCATCTTCGCCACGCACTCGACGCACAAGCTGCTCGCCGGAATCTCGCAGGCGTCGCAGATCATCGTGCAGAACTCCGAGCGGCGGAAGCTCGACCTGCCGACGTTCAACGAGGCCTACCTTATGCACACGTCGACGTCGCCGCAGTACGCGATCATCGCGTCGTGCGACGTGTCGGCCGCGATGATGGAGCCGCCCGGCGGCACCGCGCTGGTGGAGGAGTCGCTGGTCGAGGCGCTCGACTTCCGGCGGGCGATGCGCAAGGTCGACGACGAGTGGGGCAAGGACTGGTGGTTCAAGGTCTGGGGCCCGGACCGCCTGTCGCAGGAAGGCATCCATCGCGACGACTGGATCCTGCGCGCCAACGAGAAGTGGCACGGCTTCGGCGACCTGGCACCCGGCTTCAACATCCTCGATCCCATCAAGGCGACGATCATCACGCCGGGCCTCGACGTTTCCGGCAAGTTCGCGAAGTCCGGCATCCCCGCGTCGATCGTGACCAAGTACCTGGCCGAGCACGGCGTCATCGTCGAGAAGACGGGGCTCTACTCGTTCTTCATCATGTTCACCATCGGCATCACCAAGG
>CAZIZD010000392.1:0-4315 GCA_964543615.1 uncultured Alcaligenaceae bacterium
CGGGCCCATCTACCTCGGATTCACGGGCATCGCTTCCCTCATCTGCGGGTTCATCGCGATCGAGATCATCGGGCTCAACATGCTCGCCTCGGTCAACTGGGACCCCATCCAGTTCGTGCGGCAGTTGCCATGGCTTGCACTCGAACCTCCCGCCCCCGCCAACGGCCTCCACTTTCCTCCGCTCAACGAGGGAGGCTGGTGGCTGATGGCGGGCTTTTTTCTCACGACCTCGATCCTGCTCTGGTGGGTGCGCATGTACCGGCGCGCGCGAGCCCTCGGGATGGGGACGCACGTGCCCTGGGCCTTCGCCTCGGCGATCTGGCTCTACCTCGTGCTGGGCTTCATCCGGCCGCTGCTGATGGGGTCCTGGGGCGAAGCGGTGCCCTTCGGGATCTTCCCGCACCTCGACTGGACCGCGGCGTTCTCCATCCGCTACGGCAACCTCTTCTACAACCCGTTCCACATGCTGTCGATCGCGTTCCTTTATGGCGCCACGCTGCTCTTCGCCATGCACGGCGCGACGATCCTCGCGGTGAGCCGTTTCGGCGGCGAGCGCGAGATCGAGCAGGCGGTGGACCGCGGCACGGCCGCCGAGCGTGCCGCGCTGTTCTGGCGCTGGACGATGGGCTTCAACGCGACGATGGAATCGATCCACCGGTGGGGATGGTGGTTCGCCGTGCTGACCACGCTCACCGGCGGGATCGGCATCCTCCTGACCGGCACCGTCGTCGACAACTGGTACCTCTGGGCCGTGAAGCACGGCGTGGCGCCGTCGTATCCGAGTGTGTTCCCAGCCGTCACAGATCCCGCCACCCTTCCCGGAGCGCCGCAATGAAGACTCGTGTCGCCGCCGCGTTGTGCCTCGGGCTGCTCGCGGCAGGCTGCGAACGGCCGCCCATCGACACCGTGCAGCGAGGCTATCGAGGCCTTGCCATGGCCGAGCTGTTCAATCCGCGCACGCTGGACCAGACGGTCGCCGCGAACCAGCCGCCCGCCGTGGTGCCTGCGGCAGAGGCAGGCGGTCCGCCGGCCTCGTCGGTGTTCAAGAACGTGCCGGTGCTGGGGGACCTCTCGATCGCCGAGTTCACGCGGACGATGGTCGCCATGACCAACTGGATCGCGCCGCCCGACCAGGGCTGCCTCTATTGCCACGCACCGGGTGAGGACCTCTCCTCGGACAAGCTCTACACCAAGGTCGTCGCGCGCCGCATGATCGAGATGACGCGGCACATCAACGCCGACTGGAAACAGCACGTCGCCGATACCGGGGTCACCTGCTACACGTGCCATCGCGGCCAGCCGGTGCCGCCGGCGATCTGGTTCCGCGTGCCGACACCACCCGGCGCGCTCGGACCCGCCGGCAATCGCGCGGGACAGAACTATCCGGCGAAGTACGCGAACCTGTCGTCGCTTCCCTTCGATCCGCTGACCCCGTTCCTCGACGAGCGCAACGAGATTCGCGTCGTCTCGCACACGGCGCTGCCGGCCGGCAACAACAGCTCGATCAAGCAGACCGAGTGGACGTATTCGCTGATGACCAACATGTCCGAGTCGCTCGGCGTGAATTGCACCTATTGCCACAACAGCCGCTCGTTCATGTCGTGGGACGCGAGCACGCCGGCGCGCGAGACTGCGTGGTATGGCATCCGGATGGTGCGCGACTTGAACCGCACCTATCTCGACCCCCTCGCCGCCTCCCTGCCGCCGTCGCGTCACGGCCCGCTGGGCGATGGTCCAAAGGCCGATTGCGCGACATGCCACAATGGCGTTTACAAGCCCCTGTTCGGGGCGCAGATGGCAAAGGACTATCCGGCCTTCGCCGCCCCGGCGCCGGCCGCCGTAGCTTCGAAATAGATCCCGCCGAACTTGCACTCGAGTACGTCGAGCGGGACGACGATTTCGTCGTCGCCGCCGGCGTACGCCTTCATGTCCGCGATCGCGGACCGCGCGACGCGCCACCGATCGTACTGATCCACGGCTTCGGCGCAAGCCTCCACACGTACAACGCCTGGTCCGAAGAGTTGACGCGCGACCATCGGGTCGTGCGCTACGACATGCCAGGCGCAGGGCTCACCGGCGCAGACCCCTCCGGCGACTACTCGGACGCGCGCGGCATCGAGGTGCTGCTCGCCCTGCTCGACGCGCTGGCGATTCCCCGCGCCCACGTGGCAGGCCACTCGTTTGGAGGACGTCTGGCGTGGAAGCTCGCCGCATTGCACGGCGCGCGCGTGGACCGGCTGGTGCTGATAGCGCCCGACGGGTTCCAGAGCCTGCTGTTCCGCTATGGAAGACCCACCCACGTTCCGTTCATCTTCCACCTGGCGAGGCATGTCCTGCCGCGTTCGCTGGTGCGCATGGCGCTCATGCAGGCGTACGCCGACCCGCGCCGGGTCACGGAGGCGCTCGTGGAGCGCTACCACGACCTGTTGCGGGCGCCGGGCGTGCGCGAAGCGTCGCTCGCGCGCCTCTCCCAGACGGTGCTGGAACCGCCGGAGCCCTTGTTGCGACGCATCCAGTCGCCCACGCTGCTCTTGTGGGGTGAGCGCGATCACATCATTCCACCCACGCGTGCGGGCGATTTCCTGCGCGCCATTCCCAAGGCGCGGCTCGCGCGCCTTCCGGGCGTGGGCCACCTGCCGCACGAGGAGGCGCCGCGGGCGTCGCTGTCGATCCTGCGGGAGTTCCTGGCGGCGGAGAGACTCGTCGAAAGCTGACTACGACGAGCGAAGGCTCCACTGCCAGAGTCCGTTGACGGAGAACGGCAGCACGAGGAACCAGTGCTCGATCACCGCAAGGGTCACGAGCGTGGCGGCGAGCGTGAGCGCGGTCACCTCGAAAGGCGCCGCCGCCGCGAGCGCGTAAGACCACAGTGTCACCGCCACCGCCGTGCTCCCCGCCACGGCGAACGGGAACAGCGCGTTCATGCGCGCGCGTCGGAAATACGTCGCGAGATAGGCGACGTGCGCAGGCAGCAGGTCCTCGCTCAGGTTGCGAACCCCCAGGAAGACGTTGAGCTTCGCGCTCGTCCGCATCACCCACAGAATGAGGTAGGTCCACAGCGCCATCCGATTCCCGCCTCCGACGGTCAACGCGAACACGATTGCGCCCCCCGCGACGAGGGCGAGCTCGTGGTACGCGATGGCCTGCAGTGCATAGCCGACGCGAGACCATCCGCGTGCGCCGGGTGGACACGCTGCCGCGCGCGGCCCGGTCACGAAGCCCATGAGGAAGCTCATCTCGATCCAGGCCCACACCACGAGGCTCAGCGCAAACCCAGCATAGGCGCCCGCGGCGGTCGCAAGGTCGCGCGTCATCGCGATGCCGCACAGCGCGCCGAGCAGCGCCACCGTGACCGCCGCCATGCTCCAGCGGTACGTCCGCCGGGGCAGGCGATCGAGATAGAGCACGACGCCGGTGCCCAACCACCACGCGGCGATCGCGGCGACGACGGGTAGCGCGTGATCGATCACGCTACCACGTGGGCGACAGGCGCACGTCGCTCGGCAGGGGATTGGCGCGCGCGGGAAGCACCAGCAGGCGCACGAAGGTGACCGCAGCGGCAGCGCAGAGCCCGGCACGCTTCACCGCACCGACGATGCCGCCGCGCGCCTTGGCCGCCTCGATGCCCTCCGCGATCCTGCGCAAGCGGTCGAGACCCCGGCGGAAGCGCGGATCGTCGAGATCGAGCGTCACCGGGAACACCTGGCGCGAGATCTCGCTCGTGATGCGGAAGACCGTGAAGTCGTACTCCGTCGGATCGAGGCCAAGCGCCGCGTGCAGCTGCGGACGCGTGTGATCGCGCACGTACATCGTCGCGAACACGGCAAGCACGAAGAAGCGGATCCAGTACTTGTTGATTCCCGAAGTCAGCGAGGGATCGGCGCGAAGCAGGAGTGCGAACGCCTCGCCATGGCGGAACTCGTCGTTGCACCATTTCTCGAACCACCGGAAGATGGGATGGAAGCGCACCTCCGGATGCCGCTCCGTCTGCCGGTAGATGGTGATGTAGCGCGCGTAGCCGATCTTCTCGGACAGGTACGTCGCGTAGTAGATGAACTTGGGCTGGAAGTACTTGTACTTCTTGATGCGCGTGAGAAGTCCCAGGTCCACCGCGCGTCCGAAGTCGCGAAGCCACTGGTTGATGAATCCCGCGTGCCGCGCCTCGTCGCGCGCCATGAAGCCGAAGAGCTCACGCATGTCCGGGTTGTTCACGCGGCGCTTGATCTCCGAATAGAGGACGCAGCCCGAGAACTCGGCGGTGACCGAGCTCACGAGGAAATGCAGGAACTCGGCATAGAGCTCCGGCGGCAAGCCC